>NZ_JBBEGC010000111.1:0-23921 GCF_037401995.1 Saccharothrix sp. CCNWYY140 | reverse complement strand
CCTTCCCGTGGTCGCTGCCGCTTGGCGGAACGCAAGAGCCCCCCGCCCTTCGGGCGTAGCGCCTTCGGCGGAAAAGCGCGTCTTCGGCGCAAAAGCGGCACGGCCGCCGGGTCACGCCAGCCGCGTCACCTCGACCGTGACCTCCAGCGCCGACGCCGCCCCGCCCGAGTAGATGCCCTTGAGCGGGGCGACGTCGGCGTAGTCACGCCCGTGCGCCAGCCAGATGTGCCGGGGACCGACCGGGATGGCGTTGGTCGGGTCGTACCCCCACCACCCGCCGGTCCACGCCTCGATCCACGCGTGGCTCTCGCCGCGCACGGTCTCGCGCACCGCCCCGTCCGGCTTGGTGTGCAGGTAGCCGGACACGTACCGCGCCGGCACGCCCATCGCCCGCAGCAGCACCAGCGTCAGGTGCGCGAAGTCCTGGCAGACGCCCTCGCGCGCCTGCCACGCGTCCACCGCCGAGCTGTGCACCCCGGTGGTCCCCGACTGGTACTTCAGCTGGTCGTGCACCCAGTGGCACGCGGCCAGCACGGCGTCGGCGGGCGCCACACCGCGCTTCAACCCCCGCGCCACCGCGGCCAGCTCCCGGTCCCGCGGCACGTACCGGGTCCAGTCCAGGAACTCGGTGTACCGGTCCACCAGGGCGTCGGCCCGCAGGTCGGCCCACGACGCCGACCGCACCGGTTCCTCCTCCGCCCCGGTCTCCACCACCGACGACGCCACGACCTTCAGCTCCACGTGCGGCGCGTGCAGGTCGAACGACGTCACCTCCGTGCCCCAGTAGTCGGTGTACCGGTAGGCCCGGGTCGCCGGGGTCGTCTCGACCCGGCTGACCACGACGTTCTGCCGCCGGTCCGCCCGGGGCGTCATCCGGGCCTCGTTGTAGGACTGCGTCACCGGCAGCTCGTACCGGTACCCGGTCGTGTGCACCACCCGCACCCGCCACGACATGCTCACACCACCTCGGCGTTCGTCCACGCGACCCACGGCGCGGTGTGGAAGTACTGCAACGACACGGCCTCGCCCACGTCCCGCACGGTCGCCTGCAACGACTTCAGCCGCCGCGGCAAGTCGTCCAGGAGGTCGTGGGGCCGCAGGAACTCCAGGTCGCTGCGCGCCCGCCCGAGCAGCCGCAACGCCTCCGCCCGCGCCCCGACCCGCACCGACGGCTGGTGGTCGAGCTGCTCCAGACAGGCTTCGGCTTGCCGCAGCGCGTGGAACACCGACCGCGGGAACAACCGGTCCAGCAGCAGGAACTGCACCACCCGCGAGGCGTCCAACGCCCCGCGGTAGGTCCGCAGGTAGGTGTCGTGCGCGCCGGCCGACCGCAGCACGGTCACCCACCCCGGCGAGGACGCCTTGTCGCCCACCCGCGCGAGCAGCAGCCGCACGATCATGTCCACCCGCTCGACGGACCGCCCGAGCACCAGGAACCGCCACCCGTCGTCCCGGCTCATGGTCGAGTCGGCCAGCCCGGCGAACATCGCCGCCCGCTCCTCCACGAACGCGAAGAAAGCGTGCGGCCCGAGTGCCCGTGCGTACGCCCGCCGCTCCTCCACGGCGTTGTACATGGCGTTGAGGCACTCCCACATCTCCGAGGACACCACTTCGCGCGCGCCCCGCGTGTTCTCCCGCGCGCTGGTCACCGAGGCGACGATGGACGCCGGGTTGTCCGACGCGTACGCGACCAGCTCGGTCAGCGACCACACGTCGAAGGAGGCGTCCCGCGGGGCGTCGATCCCGAGCACCGACAACAGCCCGCGGCTCGCGGCGTCCGGGTCGACGGTGGCGTCCTCCAGCAGTTGGTGCACGGTCACGTCGAGGATGCGCGCGGTGTCGTCGGCGCGTTCGACGTACCGGCCGATCCAGTACAGCGACTCGGCGTTGCGGGCCAGCATCACGCATCCCTCCCCGACTGTTGTTGCTGCTGCTGTTGCTGCTGTTGGGCCGTGGTCAGCTCGGGACCCTGTTCGGCGGCGGGCGAGTCCACGGCGGTCCGCTCCACCAGGCCCGGCTCGGCCAGCTCGCGGTCCACGGTGGACGAGCGCGGGGCGAGCACCCAGGTGTCCTTGGACCCGCCGCCCTGCGAGGAGTTCACGACCAGGCTGCCCTCGGGCAGCGCGACGCGGGTCAACCCGCCGGGCAGGACGAAGATGAAGTTGCCGTCGTTGACCGCGAACGGCCGCAGGTCCACGTGCCGGGGCACCAGCCGGTCGCCCACCTTCGTCGGCACGGTCGACAGCTGCACCACCGGCTGCGCGATCCACCCGCGCGGGTTCTCCCGGATCCGCCGCTTCAACGACGCCAGCTCGCGCGCGGTGGCCTGCGGGCCGAACACGATCCCGTACCCGCCGGACCCCTCGACCGGTTTCACCACCAGCTCGTCGAGGTGGTTGAACACGTGCGCGCGTTCCTCGGGCAGCCAGCAGCGGAACGTGTCCACGTTGGGCAGCAGCGGCTTCTCGCCCAGGTAGTACTGCACGATCTCGGGCAGGTAGGTGTAGACGAGCTTGTCGTCGGCCACGCCGTTGCCCACCGCGTTGGCGATCACGACGTTGCCGGCGCGGGCGGCGTTGATCAGGCCGGCCACGCCCAGCACGGAGTCGGGCCGGAAGTGGACGGGGTCCAGGAAGTCGTCGTCGATGCGCCGGTAGATCACGTCCACCTGCCGCTCGCCCTCGGTGGTGCGCAGGTAGACGACGTTGTCGCGGCAGAACAGGTCCCGGCCCTCGACCAGTTCCACGCCCATCTGGCGGGCCAGCAGCGAGTGCTCGAAGTACGCCGAGTTGGCCACGCCCGGCGTCAGCACCACGACGTTCGGGTCGGCGACGTTGGGCGCGGCGGCGTTGCGCAGGGACCGCAGCAGGTGCACGGCGTAGTCGCCGACCGACCGGACGCGGTGGCGGCCGAACAGGTCCGGGAAGACCCGCGCCATCGTGCGCCGGTTCTCCATCACGTAGGACACGCCGGACGGGCAGCGGAGGTTGTCCTCCAGCACGCGGAACACCCCGGCCTCGTCGCGCACCAGGTCCACGCCGGCGACGTGGATGCGCACCCCGTTGGGCGGGTTCACGCGGGCGGCCTCGCGGTGGAAGTGCTCGCACGAGGTGATCAGCCGGCGCGGCAGCACGCCGTCGCGCACGATCTGGGCGTCGCCGTAGATGTCGGCCAGGAACATCTCCAGCGCCCGAACCCGCTGCACGATCCCGCGTTCCAGCTTGGACCACTCCGCCGCGGTGATCACGCGCGGGATCAGGTCCAACGGGAACGGCCGCTCCTGCCCGGACAGGGAGAACGTGATGCCCTGGTCGACGAACGCCCGGTCCAGCGCCTCGGCGCGGGCGGTCAACTCGGCCACCCGGGACGGCGCGATCGACTCGTACAGCGCGCGGTAGGCCGAGCGGACCGACGAGTCGTCACCGAACATCTCGTCGTACGCGCCGGCGTGCGGGCGGTTCGGGTCGAGGTAGCCGTCGAACAGCTCCCCGAGGCGCGCGACCGCTCGGGCAGGGGTGCGGCGCAGGCTCGACGTGCGGTTCGTGGTCATGGTCCACATCCTGACTCCGCAAACATCCGACGTCACTACCCCGAACCCGACAGAAACCCCCCGGAAACAACTTCAGGGCGATCCCCGATGCCGTCTCGTTTGGCCGGGCGGACCCTGGAGGCATGGCTACGAGGCTGATGAAAGCGTTCGACGCGGCGTTCGGCCACCCGCGCGGCAAGGTGGGCGAGCTGGGCGGCCGGCTGATGGCGAAGCTCAACGCGGGGGTCGAGGCCCACGTGGTCGACCTCGCGCGGCCGGCGGCCAACGAGACGGTGCTGGTCGTGGGGCCGGGTCCCGGTGTGGGGCTGCGGCTGGCGGCGGAACGGTCGTTCCAGGCGATCGGCGTGGACCCGTCGCGGGTCATGCTGGACGAGGCGCGCGAGCGGTGCGCGGACCTGGTCGCGTCCGGCCGGGTCGAGCTGCGCGAGGGCACCGCGGCGCGCACCGGGCAGGAGCCGTCGTCGGTGGACGTCGTGGTGTCGGTGAACAACATCCAGCTGTGGGACAACCGGCCGGCGGCGTTCCACGAGCTGTTCCGGGTGCTCAAGCCCGGTGGGCGGCTGGTGGTCTCGGTGCACCGGATGACGCTGGACGTGTCGGAGATGGAACTGGTCCGCGAGGCTGAGACGGCGGGCTTCACCGGCGTGACCACGTCGCTGTACCAGCACGGCGGGGTGGTCCCGCCCGCGGTGCAGCTAGTCGCGGAGGTCCCGGCGTAGCGGGTGGTCGGCGGGGACCTCCACCAGCACGATCCGCAGCCCGTCGGGGTCGGCGATCCACACCTCGTCCAGCCCCCAGGGCTCCCGACGGGCCTCGCGGATCACGTGCTCGGCGAGTTCCTCGGACGCTTTGCGCAGGTCACGCACCTGGAGCCACAGCTCGACAGCGCCGGTCGGCCCGTCCGCGGACCGACCGGACACCTCCAGGAACCCGCCGCCGAGGAAGAACACCGTGCCGCCGGGGAACTCCCGGTACACGGCGAGCCCCAACACGTCCCGGTAGAACGCCCGCGCCCTCTCGGGTTCCCGCGACCGCACCAACACCCGACTACCCAGCACCTCCATGCGTGCCACCCGATCACGCCACCGCGATCGCCGCCACCCCGGCGACCACGATCACCGCACCGGTCAGCCGCCGAACGGGGTTGGGCTCACCCAGCACGAGCCACGCCAACACGCTGCCGATGACGATGCTCAACTCCCGCGCGGGCGCCACGAGGCTCACGGGCGCGATCTTCATGGCGAACAGCACCAGCACATAGGCCGCCGGAGACAACACGGCGACCACACACACCTCACGCCAGTACTTGCGCGCCAGCTCCTTCACCTGCGGACGGGTCAGCGCATAAGGCGCGAGCAACACACTCTCGGTCACTGAGGACCCCGCCATCAGCGCCACAGGCGCGATCGCCGCCGCCGTCACCGCGTGCGCGTCCCACAAGGTGTACCCGGCGATCATCGCGCCCGTGGCCACCCCGTACACGGCCCCCACCACCCGACTGCCCCGCCCAGACCCACCAGACCCGATCACCAACACACCCACCACAACCGCCGCCGCCCCGACCAGTCCCAGCAGATGGGGACGCTCCCCGAACACCACCACAGCGGCCACAACCGTCAACAGCGGCCCGGTGCCGCGCGCCAGCGGGTAGACCACGGACAGGTCACCGGTCGCGTACCCGCGTTGCAACAGCAGGAAGTACCCCAGGTGCAACACACCGCTACCAACCAGCGGCACCACCCAGTCCCAGCTCGGCGTGTCCGTCAACAGCACCACCGGCACCAGCAACACAGCCGACACCGTGGCGTTCAGCCACACGAACAACGCACCACCGTCACGAACACGCTTGGCCGCGAGGTTCCACCCGGCATGGGCAAACGCGGCAACAACGACGAGCAGGACAGCCAGGGATGACATCGCCGGAACCCTCCTGGCGCCGCGCACGCGGCAACCGGGTTCCTCCAGGCTTTTGTCCCGTCAGATGACCGGCACGTCCCCATCAGCACCGGCGGTGCCGCTCGGACCGGTCCCGTCGCCCTGGTTGTGGGTCAGTGGTCGGACAACGGCGGAACCCTAGGCACTGTCACCACCCACCCTAGGCGTTTCACCCGCCGCCACGCAGTGATCGACGGCACGATGTCGGTCGTGGACTTAGCCTTGGCGGCACCCGGTTCCCGCGCCGTGATCGTGCACTCGCTACCCCACGCCAAACGCCTGGGCCGGGCGCTGGTGGAGCGCTGCGGCCTGGAACACGAGCCCACCTACATCACCGATCCCCGCGCTTTGGCGGCGGTGGCCGAGGACGTAACCAGCGGCCTGTTCGTCTACGCCCCGGAAACCGCCGAGTACGTCGACGCGCTGGCCGAGGTGCTGGACGGGAACCGGCGGACGGTGTCGGTGGTGGTCCTGGAAGGGCCGGGCAGTCGTGGCCTGAGGCTGTTCGCGAGGGTGGTTGGTCCGCCCAACACCGCTGTCCTGTGCCGATCCCAGATCGCCGAGCACCTGTTGCGGAACCTGCCCACCAGCCCGACCGCGCGGGTGCCCACCCTGCGTGAGCTGGCGGCGGAGGCCGGTTGCCGCTTCCAGACCACCGGCGACGCGAGCACTGTGGCGCTGGCGTCGTCGGGCTTCATCCGCAGCCGACTGGAGGAGTCGTTCGACGTGGGCGCTCCGGTGGTGGGCCTGGACTGGTACCACGGCGACGCCGGCGTCGAACTGGCGGTCGCGGCCGGCACCGTGCGCAACCTGCGCTACCCGACCTCGGCGTCAACCTGGGAACTCGACGAACCGAGCCCTCCGGTCGCGCTCGCCACCGTCGCCCGCTCGGGTCCCACCGCTGGTGTCGAGGTCGTGCTCGAAAACGGCGCGGCCTACCTCGTCGCACGAGACGGCACCGCCGTCGAAGCCCACGCGGGGGTCGACCACGACCAGCGCCTCCACCTGTCGTTCACCGGATCTTCCACGCGCGCCGTCGCGTCCGGCCTCCGCGACCCGGTGATCGCGGACGAGCAGGGGAGGTTGTGGCACCACCGGCGTGAACTGGGCAGACACCCGGGACGGGTGATGGCGCTGGCGGCGTCCGGCAGTCGGGTCGTGTCCGCCGGCACGCACTCCAGCATCGTCCTGTGGGACCTCGACCTCAGGCGCGAGGTGCGGCGCTGGAACGGCCACCGGTCGGTGGCGACCGCGCTGTCCTGGATGACCCTGCCCGACGGCCGCGAGTTCGTCGTGTCGGCCAGCGAGGTCGGCAGCGTGCGGGTGTGGGACCCGGAGACCGGCGAGGGCGTGCGTGCCTTCAACACCGGTGGCGCCGTGCGCGCGCTGACCGTGTTCCCCGGCGTGGACGGCGCTCCGCGCGTGGCCACCGGCGGCGGCGACGGGTTCGTGCGCGTCTGGGACCCCGGCTTCGCGCAGTCCACCCGCCTCGGACCGGTGGTGACGCGGGGCTTCGGCGACCACGTGTCGCCGGTGGACCTGCTCGACCGCGCCGGACTGGTCAACGCGATCGCGGCGGCGTTGGAGCCGGACCTGGGCGACGAGCCGGGACCGACCGTCCTCACCGTCGAGGGACCGTGGGGCTCGGGGAAGAGCACCCTGCTGGACTTCGTGCGCCAACGCCTGACCACCGGGCCGCGTCCGACGGCCCCCGGGCCTCGGCGGCTGCGGGTGTTCGCGGCGGACCGCCTGCTGCGCCGACCGCTGTCGGCTGCTCCCGACCGGCCCTTGCCGCCGGTCCGGGCGTCGCTGGTGGCGACGTTCAACCCGTGGCGGCACCAGTCGAGCGAGCAGGTGTGGGCGGGGTTGGCGCAGGCGGTCACGCGGGCCGCCGAGGACGCCCTGTTCCCCGACCGGGACGGCCGCGAGCGGTACTGGTTCACGCGCAACGCCGGCCGAATCGACCGCCGCTTGACTCAACGGGAGCTGTGGCGGCGCATCCGGTCGCCGTTCCTGGCGGTGGGCGTGCTGGGGTTGGCGCTGTCGGTCGTGGCACAGCTCGGGAAACTGCCGATCCCCGGGTTCTGGCACGTCGCCGCACCCGCTGTGCCGTTCGCGATCGGTGTGCTGCACACGGCGAAGCGCTACCTGTGGGACCGGGCGTCGGCGTTCCTGCCGGGCGAGCTGTTCGCGGGACCGGTGCGCAGCGGCGCGTTCGCGTCCGGCGGCGGCGACCCGACGGTGCGCGACCCGTACTACAACGCGCGCTCTGGGTACCTGTACCTGGTGCAGCACGACGTGACCGAGTTGTTGACCGACGTGGCCCGGCGCGGGTACCAGGTGGTGGTGTTCGTCGACGACCTCGACCGGTGCACGCCCAAGACGACCGCCGAGGTGTTCGAGGCGATCAACGTCTTCCTGTCCAACACCCTGCCGCGCACCCGGTTCGTGCTCGGCGTGGACCCGACCGTGGTGGCCGCGCACGTCGACCGGGCCTACCAGGACCTGGCCGACGCCTCCGTGGTCTCCCACCCGGACGACCCGAGCCCCGGCTGGACGTTCCTGCGCAAACTCATCCAACTGCCCGTTCGCCTGCCGAGGATCGACCACCTGGACCGCGTGCTGGACGCCCACCTGGGCCCGGTCCACGAAATCCGCGAACCCCCGCCGCACACCCCCGACACACCCGCACCCACACCGCCCGCGGCCACTCCACCCGCCGCCCGGGCACCCACGCCGCCCGCAGCCACACTGCCCGTCGCCGAGGCACCCACACCGCCCGCCGCCGCACCACCCGCCGCCACTCCACCTGCGGCCGACTCCCCTGCCGCCCCGGAGCCCTCCGACCCCAGGCCACCGGCCGAGCCCACCCCGCTCGAACCGAACTCGACCGGCCGGGCCGCCGTCGTCGTGGCGGTCGAGCGACACCCCGAGGTCCGCGCCTACCTGCGCCGCAGGCTCGCGGCCCAGCCCGAGCAGTCGGTCCGCGAGCAGAAGCGCCTGATCAACGTCTGGCAGTTCTACCTGCGCGTCCTGGCCCCCGTCGGCGACGAGGCGGTGCCGGTCGCCCGCACCCTGGTCGTCCTCGCCGAACTGGTCACCCGCTGGCCCGCCTACCAGCACCTCTTGCGCAAGGGCCTCCCCCGGCTCGCCGCCGCCCGCGACGACGACGTGGCCTGGGGCGCAGCCCTGGCCGCCTTGGGTTTCAAGGACGCCCGACCCGCCACGAACCTGCGCGCCCTGCTCCGCGACTGCGACGTCGACCAGGTGGTGGCGTTAGCCGACCGGCTGTTGTGACACGTCCAACGCCATCAACACGTGGTCGTCTTCACGGCCCACCTCGCGCCAGCCCTGCCGCTCGTAGAACCGCCGCGCCCGGTGGTTCTCGACGAAGACGTCCAGCTCGGCCCGCCGCACACCCATCCCCCGGAACTCCGCCACGCACCACTCGTGCAGCGCGAAGCCGACCCCGCGGCCCCAGTGCGCCGGGTCGACCTGGAGTTGCAAGAGCTTCCCGTCCGGGGTGACCAGCGCGAACCCCAGAACCTTCCCGCCGTCCTCGGCGACCTGCCAGACCCGGTCGGCGAACCGGCCGAGCCGGTACCCCTTGGCGCGGACGCCCGCCTCCCACTCGGCGAGTTCCGCCTCGGGCACGTGGCCCTCGTAGTAGCTGCGGCGGGCGCGGAAGTGGACCTCGGCGACGGCCGCCATGTCGTTCTGGTCCGGCGTGCGGACGATCAACCCCATACCCGACAGGACGTTCCGCGCTCGCGAAGGTTCAGTGGACGACCCTGATGTCGTGCTTGGGCACCTCGGGCGCGAGGAACTCCAGCAGCGCCGCGCCCTCCCGCTCCACCTCGTCCACAGTGGACAGTCGGTGGAACGGTCGCAGCTCCAGCGTCGCGACCTCCTTGGTGCGCTCGACCCGCCAGTCGCCCGCCGTGACGCCGTCGACCAGGAAGAACTGCGGCACCGGGCCGTGCGGGTCGTAGTCGCGCGCCTTGACGTCCGGGGTGACGACCCGGCGGCGGTCCGCGTGGGACAGCAGCAGGTTGTCGAAGTCGTACAGGTAGCGGACGGGTGCGGGTGTGTCCTCGGCGGGGCGGGGCGCGTCGGGCAGGTCGAACAACTCCTGGCCGTCCTCGTCACGCAGGCGGACCAGCGGCAGCCGCTCGACCACCTCGCGCAGCCTGGTCAGGCCGGACCACGTCTGGACGTCCTTCACCGTCGCCGGGCCGAACGCGGCGAGGTAGCGCAGCACCATGTCCTCGATCGAGGGCCGGTCGGTGACGCTCTCGCCCAGCCACACCTCGACGCTGGTGTGCGCGATCGGACCGCTGCGGCCCCACAGCCCGCGCGGCGGGACCTGCACCAGCGGCACCTGGCAGCGGATCGCGTAGGCCAGCGCCGACGGCGAGCGGTCGGGCCACTGCTCGTGCAGCAGGGCGCCGAGTTCCTTGTTGGTGCGGGGTTTCTCGGCGAGCAGGGCGCGGCCGGCGGCGACCACGGCGTCCACGTCGAGACCGCGCATGTCCGGGCCGTGGGTGTAGTTGCGGAACAGGTCGCGGTCCAGGACGGGCTGGACCAGCGGGCGCAGCGCGAGAGCGTCGGGCGCGGTGACCAGGTGGATCGTGGACCGCATCACGGCGATGCGGACCAGCGTGCGGTCCACGAGCAGGTCGGCGGCGTCCTCGGGGCGGAAGCCCGCGATCCGCGACCACAGGCCGGTGTACCAGGTGTGCGGCGTCTGGGCCTGGAGCCCGACGAGGTGGGCCACGACCTCGGGCACCGGCCGTGCGGTGCGTTCCAGCAGGAACTGGCGGGCCAGGGTGGCGCGGTTGACGGCTCGACGGCTCAGGACCTCGGTCACACGTCCACGGTAGAGGGCATTGAGGACAGTTCCGGTCCTCTTGGTGGAACGACTTGGCGCGACTCGGCGAAAAGTGATATCACTTTGCTAAGCAAGCGATAGACCTGGAGGGGTGGAGATGGAAACGTCGACCGAGGTGAGCGTCCGGATGCCGGCACCCGCCGTGCGGGAGCGCGAGGCGTCCGAGGTCTCGGGGTGGACCATGCTGCTGGTGGCGGTGGCCTTGACGCTGGCCGGCGCGGCCGTGGTGGTGCTGGGCTTCCTGCCCGCGGACGGCCCGAACGCGCCGGTGATCGTGACCGGCTTCCTGCTGACCGGCGCGGGACTGGTGATCGGCAGCGGCCTGTTCACCGTCGCGCCCGGCGAGGCCCGGGTGCTCCAGTTCCTCGGCCGCTACACCGGCACCGTGCGGCGGGACGGCCTGCGCTGGGTCAACCCGTTCACCACGAAGGTCCGGGTGTCCACCCGCATCCGCAACCACGAGACCGCGACCCTGAAGGTCAACGACGCCGACGGCAACCCGATCGAGATCGCCGCGGTCGTCGTGTGGCAGGTCGACGACACCGCGCGGGCCAAGTTCGAGGTGGACGACTTCGTGCGGTTCGTCGGCATCCAGACCGAGACAGCGGTGCGGCACATCGCCACCAGCTACCCGTACGACAGCCACGAGGACGAAGGCCTGTCGCTGCGCGAGAACGCCGACGAGATCACCGAGACCCTGTCCATCGAGATCGCGGCCCGCGTGCAGGCGGCGGGGGTGAAGGTGATCGAGTCGCGGCTGACGCACCTGGCCTACGCTCCGGAGATCGCGCAGGCGATGTTGCAGCGCCAGCAGGCGGGCGCGGTCGTCGCGGCGCGGCAGCGGATCGTGGAGGGCGCGGTCGGCATGGTCGAGCTGGCACTGGCCCGGCTCGCCGAGCAGGACGTGGTGGAGCTGGACGAGGAGCGCAAGGCGGCGATGGTGTCGAACCTGCTGGTGGTGCTGTGCGGTGACCGCTCGACCCAACCCGTCGTGAACGCCGGTTCGCTGTACCACTGACGTGGCCGAGCGCAAGAGCGTCCTGCTCCGCCTGGACCCGGCCGTCCACGACGCGCTGACCAGGTGGGCCAACGACGAGCTGCGCAGCACCAACGCGCAGATCGAGTTCCTCCTCCGCCGAGCCCTGGCGGAGGCGGGCCGATCCCCTTCGGGCGCGGCGGCCCAACCCAAACGCGGCAGGCCACGCAAACCCGCCAACGACCCCCCACCCGACTCACCACCAAACCTCCCACCCGATCCGCCGCCCGACCCGGCGCCAGATCCGCCGCCCGACCAAGAGCCGAACTAACCAGTCCCAGCCATGACCAGGCCCAGCCGTGCCTCACCACACGAGCCACGGCTGGACCTTCGGCTCCCTCCACCGCACCCCGCCCCCGGTGATCAACTCGCGGGCCGGGGTGCGCAGTGCAACCGTTGTGGGGGTGAGCGAGCTGAACACCCCGTACGCGCCGGGCACACCCGCGTGGGTGGACATGATGACCACCGACCGCGTGGCCACAATGGACTTCTACGGAGGCCTGTTCGGCTGGGACTTCGAGATCGGCGGCCCGGAGACCGGCTACTACACGATGGCGCTGGTGCGCGGGAAGCCGGTGGCGGGCTTCGGCGAGATGCCCCGGGACGTGATGTTCCCCGTGGTCTGGACGACCTACCTCGCCACCGACGACCTGGAGGAGTCGATCGACCTGATCGGCGCCAACGGCGGCAAGGTCCTGGTGCCGGAGTTCGACACCGGCGGACCGGGCCGGGGAGCCGTAGCCGTGGACCCGAGCGGTGCCGCCTTCGGGTTGTGGGAGGCGGGCACGCACATCGGCGCGTACGTCGTGAACGAGCCCAACACGGTGATCTGGAACGAGCTGGCGACGCGCGACGCGTTCAGCGCGGCCGAGTTCTACCAGGCGGTCTTCGGCCTGACCCTCGACCCGCTGCCGGACTTCCCCTACACGCAGATCAAGGCCGACGGCCGGGTCGTGGGCGGGATCTTCGGGATGGCGGCCGACATCCCCGCGGAGATCCCTCCGCACTGGATGACCTACTTCGCGGTGACCGACCTGGAGGCGGCGGTCGAGCGGGCGAGCGACCTGGGCGGCATCCCGGTGGGCGGGGTCGCTGAGTCCCGGTTCGGCCGGTTCACCACGGTCGGCGACCCGATGGGCGCGACGTTCAAGCTCATCCAACCGCCGCCTTCCACCCCAAGCTGACCACCAGCGCCACCACCACGGTCAGGAACACCCGCCGCACGAACACCGACCCGCGCCGCACCGCGAGCCGAGCCCCGAACACGGCCCCGGCGACGTTGCACACGGCCAACACCAGCCCGAGCCCCCACAGCACCTTGCCCGCCGGGATGAAGTACAGCAGCGCCCCCAGGTTGGTGGCGACGTTCACGATCTTCGCCGTCGCCGACGCCCTCAGAAACGCAAACCCCACGACTCCCACCAGCAGGAACACGAGAAACGCCCCGGTACCCGGCCCGGCAAGCCCGTCGTAGAACCCGATCACGCCACCCCCGAGCGCCATCACACCGATCTGCGCGACCCGCTTGAACCGAGGCGTCTCGCTTACGCCCAACTCCGGCTTGCGCCACGTGTAAAGCCCCACCCCGACCAACGCGACCAGCACCACGGTGTTCAACACCCCAGGCGCCAACGCCCCGGCAAACGCGGCACCACCCACAGCACCACCGAACGCCGCCAACGCCATCGGCAACGCCGACCACCAGTCAATGGTCGTCTGCCGCGCATACGTGCTGACCGCCGACGCGGTACCCACCACAGCCGCGATCTTGTTGGTCGCCAACGCGTACAAGGGCTGCCCGCCAGGCGCGATGAGCAGCAACGCGGGCAACTGGATCAACCCGCCACCCCCCACCACGGCGTCCACCGCACCGGCCAGAGCAGCCGCCAGGCAGAGGAACAACAACGCGGCAAGGCTGATCTCCCCGAACCCCGGCCAGTCGAGTGCGCTCATCACCCGATCAGCTTAACCGGACACGCGTACTGCTTTCGCCGCCGCCACCCACCGCCGTGGCCGCCACCACAGCCGGCCGCCCTGGTTGGGAGCACTCCGACCCACCCTGTTAACCTGGTCAGCCGTACCGCGCGGCATTCCGCTGTGGAGGAAAACCGCCCTCGGCGAGGGCGGAGCCGACGACAAGCGCGATACGACTCCGAACTCGAAGGAAAAGGTGGCTTTCGCGTGGCGAACATCAAGTCCCAGATGAAGCGGATCAAGACGAACGAGAAGGCGCGCCTGCGCAACAAGGCCGTCAAGTCGTCCCTCAAGACCGCCATCCGCAAGTTCCGTGAGGCCGCCGAGGCCGGCGACAAGGACAAGGCCATCGCCTTGGCCCGCGAGGCCTCCCGCAAGCTCGACAAGGCCGTCACCAAGGGCGTGATCCACGCCAACCAGGCCGCCAACAAGAAGTCGGCCCTGGCGAAGCGCGCCAACCAGATCTGATCAACCAGATCTGACGGCCCAGCAGGCCCCACCAGGCCCGCACACGGCACTCCCGAAGCGCCGCTCCCACCACGGGGGCGGCGCTTCGCTATACCCACGACACCACAGGTTCAACGCACCGCCACCGGACAACCAGCGCCACCGGACAACCAGCGCCACCGGACAGCCGGTGCCAGCCGGAAGCCAACGCCAGCCGGAGGCCAACGGCGACCGAAGCCAGCGCCAGCGGAAGGCCAACGGCGGCCGAAAGCCAGCGGCGGCCGTGGACCAGCGGCGAAGGCCAGCGGCGTGGGTCAGCAACGGCCCAATGGGTCAGCGGCGGCCCGGTGGATCAGCGCGGCCGGTGGGTCAGCGGCGGCCGTGGGCGGCGACGATCTTCAGCACCGCCCGTTCCAGCGCATAACCCGAGTCCGCCGCCACGCCCTTCACCTCGGCGTTCAGGTCCGCCACCACCGACATCGCGGCGGCCAGCCCGTCACCGTCCCAGCCCCGCGCCTGCCCCTGCGCCTTCTTCACCTTCCACGGCGGCATGCCCAGCTCACCCGCCAGCTTGAACGGGTCACCCCGCCCCACCGCCGACACCCGCGCGATGGTCCGCACCGCGTCCGCCAGCGCGTCGGCGACCAGCACGTGCGGCACGCCGAGGTGGATCGCCCACCGCAACGCCTCCAGCGCCCCCGCCCGGTCGCCCATGACCGCCTTCTCCGCCACCGCGAACCCGGTCACCTCCGCACGACCCCGGTGGTAGCGGTGGACGGCCTCGGCGTCGATCTTGCCGCCGGTGTCCGCGACGAGCTGCGACGCCGCCGCCGCCAGCTCACGCAGGTCCGACCCGACCGCCTCGATGAGCGCCCCGACCGCCTCCGGGTCGGCCTTGCCGCCCGCCGACCTGATCTCGTTGCGGACGAACGCCTCCCGGTCGGCCGCCTTGGTGATCTTGGGGCACTCGATCACCTCGGCTCCGGCCTTGCGCAAAGCCGTAGGTAGTTCCTTGGCGACTTTGCTGCGCCCGCCGCCGGTGTGGACGACGACCAGCGTCACGCCGTCCGCCGGCGACTTCACGTAGGCCAAAACCGCGTCCGCGATCTCCTTGCCGACGTCTTGCGCGCCCTCCAGCGCGATCACGCGCCCCTCCGCGAACAGCGACGGGCTCACCAGTTCCGCCAGCTCAGGAGGGGTGAGGTCGGTCACCTTCACGCGGGTCAGGTCGGCCTGCGGGTCGGCTTTGCGTGCGGCGGTCAGCGCGCTGCGGACAGCACGCTCCACCAGCAACTCCTCCTCGCCGACCACCAGTTGCACGGGGGCGGGAGTGACTGCGGACGCGCTCACGGACCCGATCCTCCCACGCCGCCGTCACCGTCCGGATGGTGGACGGATCTGGCTAGGGGTCGGGATGGTGCCGTAAGTTGAGGGCACAACTGAATACCGCTCATCCAGAGGGGCAGAGGGATCGGCCCGAAGAAGCCCCGGCAACCCGTCGTTGCAGTGCTGCGCACTGCCGACCACGGTGCCAATTCCGACCCGCCAAGCGGGAAAGATGAGGAGAAACCTCGCGATGACTGCTGTCAGTGTGCCCTCGACCGCCACCTCCTTCGACCTCGGCCCCGCTCGTGCCCTGTCGTGTCGCGAGTGCGGCCACGAGACCCCGCTCGCCCCGGAATACGCCTGTCTCGAGTGTTTCGGGCCGCTGGAAGTCGCCTACGACTTCGGCCGCGTCCGCCGCGAGGACATCGAGGCGGGCCCCCGGTCGATCTGGCGCTACCGCGGCCTGCTCCCCGTCCCGTCGGACGTCGAGTCGCACCCCAACACCAACCCCGGCCACACCCGCCTGGTCGAGGCCGACAACCTCGCCAAGGCCCTGGGCGTCCGGAAGGTCTGGGTCAAGGACGACACCGGCAACCCCACCCACTCGTTCAAGGACCGCGTCGTCGGCGTCGCCCTGGCGGCGGCCCGCGAGCTGGGCTTCAAGGTCCTCGCCTGCCCCTCCACCGGCAACCTCGCGAACGCCGTCGCCGCCGCCGCGGCCCGCGCCGGCTGGCAGTCGGTCGTGCTGGTCCCTTCCTCCCTCGAACGGGCCAAGATCCTCATGACCGCCGTCTACGACGGCAACCTGATCACCGTCGACGGCAACTACGACGACGTGAACCGCCTCGCGCAGGAACTCGCCGCCGAGCACGAGGACTGGGCGTTCGTCAACGTCAACGTCCGCCCCTACTACGCCGAGGGCTCGAAGACCCTCGGCTACGAGGTGGCCGAGCAGCTCGGCTGGCGCCTGCCCGACCAGGTCGTCGTCCCGATCGCCTCCGGTTCCCAGCTCACCAAGGTCGACAAGGCCTTCCGCGAACTCGGCGAACTCGACCTGGTCGAGGCCACCCCGTACAAGGTGTTCGGCGCCCAGGCCACCGGCTGCTCCCCCGTGTCCGCCGCGTTCAAGGCCGGCCACGACGTGGTCACCCCCGTCCGCCCGGACACCATCGCCCGCTCGCTGGCGATCGGCGCCCCCGCCGACGGCCCGTACGTGCTCGACGCGGTCCGCCGCACGGGCGGCGCCATCGAGGACGTCACCGACGAAGAGGTCATCGAGGGCATCCGCCTGCTGGCCCGCACCGAGGGCATCTTCGCGGAGACCGCCGGCGGCGTGACCGTGGCGACCGCGAAGAAGCTCATCGAGTCCGGGCAGCTCGACCCCGACGCCGAGACCGTGCTGCTGATCACCGGCGACGGCCTCAAGACCCTCGACGCCCTCGGCGACCGCGTGGGCCCCCGCGCGAACGTCCCGCCGTCGGCCGAAGCCGTCATCAACGCCCTCAAGGACTGAGCCACCGAGGACACCGAGGCTCACGGGGTTCGTTCCACGGGACCGTGCCAGGCTTGCGCGCCCGCCTCCGGCCGAAAGGCCTTGGCGCGCAAGCCGGGCGCGGTCCCGCTGCCGTCACAAGGTGAGGCGGGACGTGCGCAGCCAGCCGCTGCGCGGGAACGAGGACAGTTCCGGCATCGTGTGCGGCCCCACCTCTTCGAGGTCCGCACGCCACGCGGTGAGCAACTGCGGCCACGGTGCCGCCGACTTGTGCCCGTTGTAGCGGTTGGCCCGCCAGTTCTCGGGCAGGATCGTCAGCTCGTCGTCGAACAGGGCGTCCGCGATGGTCCGGTAGGCGTCCTCGGGCGACTCCACCTCCGTGGTCGGGACCATCCTGGTGACCCTCGCCTTGGCGACAATGGCACGCCCGTCCTTCCCGACGTCGTCGCAGATGTAGAAGACGAAGTCCGGTCCCAACTCGTCGCGCGGCCAGGGATGGGCGATGTAGCCGGGCTGCCACAGCGCCCACCCCACCTCGCGCGGCGACCACCCGGTGTGCAGGCGGATCCAGCTGTCGTTGTCCTTGTTCATGGTTCTTCCCTTCAGTCGTCGTCGATCGGGTCACCCCGGCGGGCGACCCTCGGCCCGTCCGGGCCGGGAAGGACGGCGGTGTCGCCGTCCCGGTCGGTGCGCAGGACCAGCGCGCCCTGGCGTGCGAGCGCGTCGACCAGCACGCCGCTGGGATGGCCGTAGCGGTTGCCCGCGCCGACGCTGACCAGCGCGAGCTTCGGCCGCACCGCCGCGAGGAACGCGGGCGACGAGTACCGCGACCCGTGGTGCGGCACCTTCAGCACGTCGGCCCTCAGGTCGACCGGCGCGTCGAGCAGCCCGGCCTGCCCGGCCAGTTCGACGTCCCCGGTGAGCAGCACCCGCCCGGCCGGGGTCGACGCGCGCAGCACCAGCGATGCGTCGTTGACCGCCGTGTTCTCGTCGCCCCTCGGGACCACGCGCGGCCCGAGCACGTCCAGCTCCAGCCCCGGCCAGCTCAGCCGCTGGCCGACACCCAGCTCCACCACGCGGACACCCGCCGCCCGCGCCTGTTCCCGCACCTCCTCCCAAGCCCATTCCGGATCGCGCGACGGACCCACCGCCACCGCGCCCACACCCCGCTCGGCCAACACCGCCGCCAACCCACCGATGTGGTCGGCGTGCAGGTGGCTGAGCACCACCAAGGACACTTGCCGCACCCCGAGCCGCCGCAGGCACGCCAACACAGGCACCGGGTCGGGCCCGGTGTCGACCAGCACTACCCGGCCCCGCTCGGCCGTGGCCAGGACGACCGCGTCGCCCTGCCCCACGTCGCACGCGACCACCGCCCAGCCGGGCACCGGCCACCGCGGGGCGAACACCCCGACCGGGGCCAGCACCACGACCAGCCCGACCGCGACGGCCACGAGCAGCACCCGCACCCGACGCAGCCGCAGCAGCACGGCGACCACCACCACCGCACCGGCCAACGCCGCGCCACCGGCCCAGCCCTGCGGCCACGCGACCGCCGACCCGGGCACCGCCGCCGCGTGCCGACCGACCGCCACCATCCAGCTCACCGCCGGCCCGGACAGCTCCACCACCAGCCGCGCCGCGCCCTCGTGGACCTGGGCGAGCCCGGCGGCCACCACCCCGAGCACCGTCACCGGCGCGACGACCGGCGCCACCAGCAGGTTCGCGGGCACGGCCACCAGGCTCACCTCGCCCGCGAACCCGGCGATCAGCGGAGCCGTGGCGAGGTGCGCCGCCGCCGGCACCGCCAACGCCTCGGCCAGCCCGGCCGGCACGCCCCGGTCCCGCAGCCGGCCGGCCCACGACGGCGCCAGCAGGACCAGCGCCGCCGTGGCGACGACCGACAGGCCGAACCCGACGTCGACCGCCAGCCCCGGATCGTGGAGCACGAGCAGCACCACGGACGCGGCGAGCGCGGGCAGCGCCGACCGCTCCCGCCCCAGCACGAGGGCGAGCAGCGCCACCGCGCCCATCACCGCCGCCCGCAGCACGCTCGGCTCCGGACCGGCGAGCACGACGAACCCGACCAACGCGACCATCGCCCCGGCCGCACACCCGCGTGGCCCGACGGGCAGCAGCCGCAGCAGCAACAGCACCGCGCCGCACAGGATCGCCAGGTTCGCCCCGCTGACCGCCAGCAGGTGCGCCAGCCCGGCCGTGCGGAACTCCTCCACCACCCTGGGCGACAGCCGCGAGGTGTCACCGACGACCAGGGCGGGCAGCAGCCCCGCCGGTTCCGGGTCCAGCGCACCGCCGGCGTCCCGCAGACCCGACCGCAGCGCCTCCGCCGCGCGCTGCCACACCGGTGCGGGTGTGACCTCGCGGGGCGGACCGCGGACCCGCAGCAGGGCGACGGTCGGCTCGCCGGGCCGAGCCGGTGCCAACGAACCACGCGCCAGCACGCTCTGCCCGGGCAGGAGCGTCCGCCACGTCGCCGCCGGCGCCAGCACGACCAACCGGCCGCCGTCCTCCAGCGTCGCCTGGGCTCGGACCAGGTCGACGCCACCCTGCCGCGAACCGAACCCGCTGGAGCGCAGTCCGTGCGGCCGGTCGGCCAGCTCGAACCGGAGGGTGGTGGGCCCTCCGCGCTCGGCCGCCGCCCGGAGCGGGTGGTGGGCAGACGCGTGCAGCTGGACACCGATCCAGCACGCCGCCACCGGCCCGGCCACGGCGAGGGCCACCGCCGCCGGGCGCGCGTTCCGAAGAACCGGACGAGCGGTCGCGCCGGCCGTGAGCCGGAGGGCCAGGCCACCGATCACGCCGGCCGCGAGACCGATGACCACAGCCCACCACCAGGCCCACAGCAGACCCGCCAGGGCCGCGCCCCACACGGCCAGTGCCGCGGGAACCAGGTGGGCGCGAGGGCTCACGGCCCGCCGCGCCGCTCAGGACCGTGATGGACGCCCTTGGAGCGGTGGTCGGTCCGTCGATCGCCGCTGCGGTCGACGGTGTGGAGCACGGGCATGGCTGCCTCCTCGTGTTCGAAGGTCGGGAAGGGGTGGTTCCTGCGTGGAAAGGGGTCGTGCGCGGGGGTGGGGTCGCCAGACGGACGTAGGTGGTCAGAGGCGGACGAGGTCTCCGAGCTTGGCGAGCTTTGCGTCGCCGATGCCCTCTATCTCGCCTAGTTGATCGATGGACGTGAAGGGGCCGCGTTTCAGGCGTCGTTCGACGATGCGTTGCGCTGTCACGGGTCCCACACCGGGCAGTTGGTCCAGTTGCTCCTTCGTCGCGGTGTTGAGGTTGACGGGTTCGGCGGTGGTGTCGGGGTGCTGGGGTGGGACGCCCACGGCGATCTGCTCTCCGTCGGCGACCTTGCGGGCGAGGTTGAGGCCGTGGAGGTCGGTGCCGGGGTGCGCACCGCCCGCCGCCAGGACGGCATCGGCCACCCGCGCCCCGCTGGGGACGGTGACGAGGCCGGGCCGGGGCACTGCGCCCACCACGTTGACCACGACCTCTTCGGGCAGGCGCGTGACCTCCGCCGCGGCCATCGGCAGCGGTGGCGGGATCTCCGGCTCCGGTCGCTCCCACCACAGGCTGAGCGCGATCGCCAGGAGCACGCCCAGCACCAGGCCGACGAAGATCATCCGGCGACGTGGCAGCGAGTCCACGGACAGCCTGCGCAGGAGTGCCCGCAGGCCTCCCCGCTGATCGACGCCCGAAGAGGAGGTGAAGACGACCAGAGGCTCCTCGCGAGCCCGGTGTCTGCCCTGAGACTTGGCGATCAGGGCTTGGAGTCGTGCGGCTGGGGTTTCGGATCGGTTCTCGAACATGTGGTCGACGCTAGGCCGAGTGGCGCAAGGCCCGCGACCACCGAATCCGGATCTGTGGACAACTCAGGGCCTGTGGATAACTCGGCTACTCGTACCCGCCGGGCAGCACCACAACACCCAGCACACCCGGTCCGGTGTGTGCCCCGATCACGGCGCCGACTTCGGAAATCAGGCACCCCGTCGACCCCGGCACGCGCTCGTCCAGCCGCGTCGCCAGCTCGGCAGCCCGCTCGGGCGCGGCCAGGTGGTGCACGGCCAGACCCACCGGTCCGGTGCCGGCCGCAGCCGCCGCCAAGTCGACCAACCGCCCGATCGCCCTGCTTGTGGTCCGCACCTTCTCCAGCGGCACGATCCGTCCGTCGTCCACGTGCAGCAGGGGCTTGACAGCGAGCGCCGTGCCCACCAGCGCCGCCGCAGCGCCGATCCGGCCACCCCGCCGCAGGTGGTCCAGCGTCTCGACGCAGAAGAACATCTTCATCCGCTCGGCCGCTCGGGCAGCAGCCTCCTCGGCGCACACGGCGTCGTCACCGGCGGAACACGCGGCGAGCACCGCGAACCCCAGGCCCATGCCCGTCGCCCGCGAATCGACCACCCGGATGCGCGCCGGATCGACCTCCTCGGCCGCCAGCCGCGCCGCCTCCCACGTCCCCGACAGCTCACGGGACAGGTGCACCGACACGATCCCGTCCGCGCCCTGGTCCAGCGCCGACCGGTACACGTCCGCCAGCTCGCCGGGCGTCGGCCGGGACGTGGTCACCCGCCGGTGCTCCCCCAGCGCCGCCGCCAGCTCTTCCGGGCCGAAGTCCACACCGTCCAGCACGCTGCGCCCGTCCACCGCCACGTGCAGCGGGACGACGCGGATGCCGTGCCGCTCCGCGAACCCTTCCGGCAGGTACGCCGTGGAGTCGGTGACGATCGTGATGGACACGAGTGCCGAGACTACGGCTCCGCCACGTCCGAGTGGCTGACCGCCACGGACCTGATGAGGTCGGCCATAGCCGCGCCGACCAGCGCGTGACCCTCCCAACCCCAGTGCATACCGTCTGGGTTGCCGCGCCGTGACCGGACGTGATCGGAGACCAGCGCCGGCACGTCCAGCAGCGGCACTCCGGCGCCCTCAGCCCACGACCGCACCGCGCGCTCCGCGGCGGGACGCCCGCTGTGGACGTTCGCGTACGCCGGGGACCGGTGCACCGACGGCGTCATCCCGACAGGCTTGATGTGCGGCTGCAACGCGTGCACCGAGCGCACGCACGAGTCCAGGTAGTGCACGGTGAGGTGTGGCGGCAACGCCACCGGATACCCGCCCAGCAGACGCGACAAGTGGGGTTGCAGCGCCCGGTAAGTCGACCGCGCGCGACGGCGGAGCCCATCAGGGCGCAGGTAGCGCAGTCCCTGCCGCAAGAAGGTCGGCAGGGGCGACGGCAGCGTGTCCATGTGTCCTACAGCGAGCACAAGGACGTCTGTTCGCGGCAACAACGACCACACACGCGGATCACCGGTCAACGCCCACCAGGCGTCCCGCGCCGTCCACCCGAACCCGGCGACCAGCTCCGCATGCCCACCCAGGGCTTCAGCGGCCACGTTCGGCCACAACCGCGGGTGATCCGCGGGCAGCGGTCCCTGAGGACCGTGGAACGTCAGCGAGTCGCCGAGGACGAGCAGTCTCACCGGGTGGTTCCGGCGTTGTACGACGACAGGCGCCACGACCCGTCACCGTGCGGGCGCCGGGTGAACACGGTCCAGTGGCAGTTGCCGATGCCGCCGAGCAGGCCCCACCGGTCCACCGGCAGGTCCAGCAGCCGGCCGGTCAACGCGCTGATCAGCCCGCCGTGCGCGCACAGCAGCACGGTGCCGCTGAACTCCGCGTCGACCTCCGCCACGACCTCAAGCGCCCGTTCGGCGACCTCCACGCGGGTCTCGCCGTCGGGCGGAGCGATGGTCCCGTCCGCCCGCCAGGCCTCCAGCACGCCCGGCCACTCGACGTCGATCTCCTCCGTGGTCAGGCCCTGCCACTTGCCGAGGTTCGTCTCCCTCAGCCGCTCGTCGACCCGCAGGCCGATGCCAGTGGCGGTGGTGAACACGGTGGCCGTGTCCCGCGCCCGCCGCAGGTCGGAGGCCACCACCAGCTCGGGCGCGAACCCGGCGAGCACCGGCACCGCGAACCGCGCCTGGTTCCACCCGGTCTCGGTCAACGCCGAGTCCAGGTGGCCCTGCATGCGACCGGTCGCGTTGTAGTCGGTCTCACCGTGCCGCCACAGCACGAGCCGGTTGAGGGTCATGCCTCGGCGACCTCGTCGGTCACGGCGTTCGGCCCGGCGTCGAACTCGATGCGCGGGCAGTCCTTCCACAGCCGCTCAAGGCCGTAGAAGCTGCGCTCCTCCACGTGCTGGACGTGCACGACGACGTCCACGAAGTCCAGCAGGACCCAGCGGCCTTCGCGCGCGCCCTCGCGGCGGACCGGCTTGCGGCCCGCTTCGCGCAGCTTCTCCTCGATGTTGTCCACGATCGCGCCGACCTGCCGCTCGTTGGGAGCGGACGCGATCACGAACGCGTCCGTGATCACGAGCTGGTCGGACACGTCGAGCACGATCACGTCGTGCGCCTTCTTGTCGGCTGCCGCGTTAGCGGCGACCAGCGCCAACCGTCGTGCCTCGTCGGTGGCTGCCACGTCTCTCCTCATCACCCTCGGCGGGTGCCGATACACCCGCACGAGTCAATGAGGGTACCGGCGTCCGGCGTCAGTCAAGCACCGAGTAAAGCCGGCGCTTGTTCACGTACTGCACGACACCGTCCGGCACGAGGTACCAGATGGGCAGTCCGGTGGCGTTGCGGGCACGCACGTCGGTGGAGGAGATGGCCATCGCGGGCACCTCGACGAGGGACACCGCACCGGGTGGCAGGTGGGTGTCGTGGAGCTCATAGCCCGGCCGGGTGACGCCGATGAAGTGGGCCAGGTCGAACACGTGGTCCGCGTTCCGCCACGACAGGATCTGTTCCAGCGCGTCGGCGCCGGTGATGAAGAACAGCTCCGCGTCCGGGTAGGCCGCCTTGAGGTCGGTGAGCGTGTCCACCGTGTACGTGGGCCCACCTCGGTCGATGTCGACCCGGCTGACCGAGAACCGCGGGTTGGAGGCGGTCGCGATGACCGTCATCAGGTAGCGGTCCTCGGCGGGGCTGACCTCGCGTTCGCTCTTCTGCCACGGCTGCCCGGTGGGCACGAACACGACCTCGTCGAGGTCGAAGCGGGCCTGGACCTCGCTGGCGGCCACGAGGTGGCCGTGGTGCACCGGGTCGAAGGTGCCACCCATGACGCCGATGCGGCGGTTGGACATGGGATGTGAGCGTAGTTCGCGCGGTGGGGGGGGGGGCGGGGGGGGCCCCCCCGCCCCCCCCCCCCCCCCCCCGCCCCCCCCCCGGGGGGGGGGCGGGCGCGGGGG
>NZ_JBBEGC010000110.1:229-24335 GCF_037401995.1 Saccharothrix sp. CCNWYY140 | reverse complement strand
TGGGGGAACCGAGGCCCTCCACTTGTAGGTAACACCTACCGCGCGCTCCGCGCGCGAACAACCGCGCTGCGCGCGGGGTCGAGGCGTAGGACTTGCCGGACACCGCCTAGTTTGCCGTCAACGCCTTCCCCACGACGTCCAGCACGTGCGCCACACCCTCCGATGCGAAGAAGTGCCCCCCAGCGACCACATCATGCGTGAACGTCGAAGCGGTCTCCTGGCTCCACGCCGCCATGCGCTCCGCCGACGCCTCTTCGTCATCCACCCCCGAAAACACGTGCAAGGGCACGTCCAACGCCGGCCGAGGCGGCGGCCCCGAAGTCGCCACCACCGTCAGATCCGCGCGCAACGCGGGCAGGAACAGTTCCAGCAGGTCAGGGCGCTCGAACACGATCGGCGGAGTGCCGCCGAGGTCGCGCAGGTACGCCACCAAACCGTCGTCCGACTCGTCCCAGCCCCGCACCCGCGTCATCAACGCGGGCGCGGCGCTGGATGCCACGAACAGCGACAGCGGCAGAGGGCCGCCCAGAGCGCGCAGGGCGTGGGCCAGCCACAACGACACCCGTGCGCCCATGCTGTGCCCGTAGAACGCGAAAGGCGCGTCCAGCACAGGGGACAGGACATCCACCAGCTCGGCCACCAGCGGACCCATGCGTGTGTGCGGGTCCTCGTCCAACCTGGTGTCCCGGCCCGGCAACTGCACCGCCATGACCGACACGTCCGCCGGCAGCTTCTCGTGCCAGTCGCGGAACATCGAGGCCGTGCCGCCCGCGTAGTGGAAGCACACCAAGCGGACCCGGCCGGTTGTCGGGCCGAAGTGGCGCAGTGCCCGCTCTCGGCGGGTCAGCAGGTCACGCACGGCGCTTCGCCGTGATCGGCACGTGCTTGTAGCCGGACACGAAGTTGGACACCAGCCGTTCCGGCTTGCCCGCTGGCGCGAAGTCCTCGTACTGGGCCAACAGCTCCTCGAACAGCGTTCGCAGCGTCACCCGGGCCACGCTGTGCCCGACGCAGTAGTGCGGGCCGATGCCGAACGCCAGGTGCTTGTTGGGCTTGCGGCGGATGTCGAACGTCTCGGCCTGTGGGAACTCCGACTCGTCGCGGTTGGCCGCGCCCAGCCACACCACCACGGCCTCACCGGCGGCGATCGGCGTGTCGCGCACCACGACGTCCTGCGTGGCGTACCGGAGCATGTGGTTGACCGGGGACGCCCAGCGCAGGGCCTCCTCGACGGCCGTGACGCCCACCTCGGGGTCGGCCGACCACTGCGGCAGCACGTCGGTGTCGATGAACTCGGCCATCACGAAGTTCGGCGCGTGCGGCGTGGTGACGTTGGCGCCCAGCAGCAGGCTGTAGCAGTTGGACACGATCTCCGCCGAGGACATGTGCCTGCCCTCGAACCGGGTGTTGATCAGCACGCTGATCAGGTCGTCTCCCGCGTGGTCGCGGCGGAAGCGGACCAGGTCCTGGAAGTAGGCGAACAGCTCGCGGTGGGCCATGTGGAGCGTGGCGTCGCGGCTGCCCTCGTCCTGGTACTCCGGGTCGTCGGCCGCGATGCAGATGGTGGTGAGCCTGCTCAGCCACGGCCAGTCCTGCTGCGGCAGGCCCATCATCGTGCCGGTGACCGACATCGGCATGGCCAGCATCGCCTGGCCCCAGTCGAACACGCCGCCGTCGCCGATCGGCGCGATCAGGTCGCTGACCAGCTCGCGGATGGTGTCGCGCTGCCGGTCCACCGCCTTGACCGCCAACGCCTTCTTCAGCCGCGCCTGCATGATCGTGTGCCGGGGCGGGTCGGTGACCGCGAGCTGCTGGCCGCCGGCCGGGTCGTCCATGCCGAGCAGTTCCAGCATGGTGCCGCGCTCGGAGGTGAACAGGTGGGTGTTGCGCAGCACGAAATCGGTTTCCTTGAAGTGCACCACGTTCCAGAAACCGCGGTCGTCGTCGACCTGGTGCCAACTCAGCCCGTCCTGCGCGCGCAGCTCCCGCCACACCGCGTGCGCGTCGCCGTCGCTGTAGAGGTGGGGGTCGACGAGATCGGTGTTCGCGGCGTGCACCGGGCATCCGGAAACGGTCGCGTTGTGGACGGGCATGACCGGTGTCCTCATCGTTCGGGAGCGCGCCATCCGGCGGGCTCCTGGTCGGTGGGCGGTCGGCGGGAGGGGCGGAGCGGCACGTCCGGGCGCGCGCCGTGGCCACCCGCGGTGTCGATCGCGGGTGTCCGCACTGCGCGATTGTCGAGGGTGTTTCCACGCGAACACCGGTGGGAACAGCGGCCGGAACGCCGCCGCGACCCCCGTGAACGAACTCCCCAGTCCCCCTCGCCGTGGGCTCGACACGTGGTCGTGCCCCACGGCAAGCCAGTCAAGCACCACGTTCGGGAAATCGTCAACCGGGCCGGGTTCGGTCCCGAAGTCCGTTCGTACACAGACAGTCCACAAAGGACCGAAAATTCCGAAGCGGTGCGCTTGACGGAACTCGGCGGGTCTGCCTACGGTCCATTCGGCGGCCCGGTGGAGGGCCTGGCGACGGGGGCACTGGGGCCATTCTCGTCGAAGTGGAATTCCTTGGGGGAACACATGCAATCGTTGCCGGATGCGCGCGCCCTGGTGGCGCCAGGCACCTGGCACCCGGCGACACCCACGCAGCAGGGCCTGTGGATTCTCGACCGGATCGAACGGCTGCGTCCCACCTACCTGCTGCCGACCGTCCTGGAATTCACCGGACCGGTCGACTGTGAAATGTTGACTTCGGCGGTGGAACGCGCGCTGGCCCGCCACCCGGCGTTGCGCTCCCGGTTCCGGCTGGACGCCGCCGCGCGGCGGGTGGAATACCGCACGGACGGTTCCGCGCCCGAGGTGGGTTTCACCGACGCGGTCGCCGACGGCTGGACCGACGACGAGGTCGAACGCCTGGTGGAAGCCTTGTGCTACACGCCGTTCGAGCTGGCCGAGGAGGCTCCGGCGCGGGCCGAGGTGATCCGCCTGGACGCCGGGCGCACGCTGCTCGTGCTGACCGTGCACCACATCGTGTTCGACGGGGTGTCCCGGCAGTTGCTGGTGGAGGAGATCGGCGCCACCTACCGGGCCTTCGCGCGCGGCACGCGACCGGACCTGCCGACCCCGCCGCACCCGGCGCTGGTGCAGGACGGCCCGGTCGACGGTGAGGGGTTCGCCGAGCGGGTCGCGGGCGTGGTGGAGCGGCTGCGCGGCGCGCCGACCACGGTCGCGCTGCCCTACGACGGCGACCCGGACGACCCGGAGCTGTCGATGATCGGCGCCACCGCGGAGACCCTGCTGGACGCCGACGTCACCCAGGCGGTGCTGGAAGTGTCCACACAGGAGGGTTGCACCGCGTTCATGACCGGTGTGGCGCTGCTGGCCGGCACGTTCGCCCGCACCACCGGGCAGACCGACTTCCTGTTCGCCGTCGTGTGGCCCGGCCGCGACGACCCGGCCGCCGCCGACGTGATCGGCATGTTCATGACCACCCTGGTGCTGCGCGTCCGGCTGGACGCCGACACCACCTGGCGGGAACTCCTGCGCACCGCCCGCCTCTCGGGCATGGAGACGTTCATCGACTCCGACGTGCCGCTGGACGCGATCGCCGCCGCGCTGGACCCCGACCGCGACCTGGCCCGCCCGCCGCTGACCCCGGTGCTGGTCAACCTCGCCGAACCCGCGCAGCCGCTGGAACTCGCGCCCGGTGTGGTGGGCGCGTTCCAGCCGCTGCGCCCCGAGTACAGCAAGTGGGACCTGGCGCTGTTCGTCCGCGTGGACACCTCCACCGGGCGCGACCGGCTCGAACTGTCCCTGAACCACCCGGCGGAGCTGTTCACCGCGACCACGACCGACCAGATCCTGGCCGCCCTGCGCCGCAGCGCCGCCGACCTCGCCCGCGACCCGGAGGACACCGTGCTGAACCAGCCCGCCGCGAACCACACCGACCTCGACGACCCGGCCGCCCGGCTGGGCCTGGTGCGGTCCATCTGGCAGGAGGTCCTGGACACCGAGCACGTCGACGACGACGTCAGCTTCTTCGACGCGGGCGGCGACTCGCTGCGCCTGGTGATCCTGGTGGAACGGCTCAGCCAGGCGTCGGGCCGCACCCTGCGCACGGTCGACCTGTTCCGCGCCGGCACCGTGCGCGGCCAGGCCGAGCTGCTCGCCGCGCCCGCCGAGACCACCAGCAGCAGCGGCGGCAGCAGCCGCGACCGACTGCTGGGCGCGGTCCGCGAGCGCCGCACCGACCGGGGCTGACCAACGCCGCCGCTCCCCGAGGACGACCGCGCCTGCTCACGAAGCGGATGCGCGGTCGGTCGGCGCGGCGGAGATCCGGTGGCACACCTGAGGATGGGGGACGAGGTGACCAACACCGAGAACGCGGTCGCGGTCGTCGGCATGGCCTGCCGCCTGCCCGGCGCGAACGACCTCGAGCGGTTCTGGGAGTTGCTGCGCGACGGCGTCGAGGGCATCACCCGGTTCGACGTCGAGGACCTGGTGCGGAACAAGGGCGCCGACCCGGCCGACGTGAGACAGCCGAACTTCGTGCCCGCCAAGGGGGTCATGGCCGACTCGGCCGACTTCGACTGGTCCTTCTTCGGCTACAGCCGGGCCGAGGCCGCCGGGATCGACCCCCAGCAGCGGGTCTTCCTCCAGACCGCGATGTCCGCTTTGGACGACGCCGGCCTGGACCCGACCCGCTTCGACGGCTGGATCGGCGTGTACGCGGGCGCGGACCGCACCCACTCCGGCACCGGCGTGGAGCTGAGCCCGCTGGCGCGGCTGATCGGGCTGGAGAAGGACCACGTCGCCACCCGCGTCGCCTACAAGCTGGGCCTGCGCGGTCCGGCCGTGACCGTGCAGACCTCGTGCTCGACCTCGCTGGTCGCCATCCACATGGCCGTGCAGAGCCTGCTCGGGCGCGAGTGTGACGCGGCGCTGGCGGGCGGGGTGGCGGTGTCGCCCAAGGGCGAGTGGGGCTACTGGCACGAGCCCGGCGGCCCGCTGTCCGCCGACGGCCACTGCCGTCCCTTCGACGCGAGCGCCACCGGCACCGTGCCCAGCGAGGGCGTGGGCGTGGTCGTGCTCAAGCGGTTGGAGGACGCCCTGGCCGACGGCGACCGGATCGCGGCGGTCGTGCTCGGGTCGGCGCTGAACAACGACGGCGCGGAGAAGATGGGGTACACGACCCCGTCCATCCCCGGGCAGCGGGACGTGATCCGGTACGCGCAGAAGCTCGCCGGCGTCGACGCGGCCGACATCGACTACGTCGAGGCGCACGGCACCGCCACCCCGATCGGCGACCCGGTCGAGGTGCAGGCGCTGACCGAGGCGTTCCGGATGTCCACCGACGAGACCGGTTTCTGCCTGCTGGGCGGTGTGAAGGGCAACCTCGGGCACACCAGCGCGGCGGCCGGCGTGGCGTCGTTCATCAAGACCGTGCTGATGCTGGAACGCGGGGAAGTGGTGCCCAGCCTGCACTTCGAGTCCCCGAACCCGTTGCTGGACTTGGACGGCACGCCGTTCCGGGTGTGCACGACGCACGAGCCGTGGCCCGACCGGGGCACGCGGATCGCGGCGGTGAGTTCGTTCGGCGTGGGCGGCACCAACGCGCACGTCGTCCTCCAGCAGGCCCCGGAACGCTCGGCGCCCGCGCCCCGATCGGGTGGGACGGTGCTCCCGCTGTCGGCGGCGACCCCGGAGGCGCTGGCCAAGCTGCGCACCGACCTGGCCGAGAAGGTCCGTGCGGAACCGGACCTGCACGCGGTGGCGCGGACCTTCGCGGAACGCCGGCGGCACAAGTACCGGCAGTCCTTCGCCGTGACCGACCCCGTGCAGGCGGCCCGGGCTCTGACCGCCGCCGGCGACCCGGCCGAACCGCGCCCGCTGGGCAAAGTGGCCTTCCTGTTCCCGGGTCACGGCACCCTGCGCTACAACGCCGGTGCGCCCGCGTACCGGCTGCTGCCCGGCTTCCGGCGCTGGTTCGACGAGATCCGCGACGCCGTGCGGGAGCGCTGCGACGTGGACCTCACGCCGGTCGTGGCCGAGGTCGACGGCGGGCCGGAGTGGTTCGAGGAGGGCACCAACCAGCAGCTCGGCCTGTTCGCCCTCGGCTACGCCCTGGGCCGCCAGCTCATGGACTGGGGCATCACACCGGTCGGCCTGTTCGGCAACAGCATCGGCGAGTTCGCGCCCGCCGCGCTGGCCGGGGTGTGGTCGCCCGGCGACGCCGCCGCCCTGGTGCACGAGCGGGCGCGGGCGGTGTGGCGGGCGGCCCCGCCCGGCCGGATGGTCGCGGTGAACGGCACGGCCGACGAGGTGCTGGCCCGGCTCGGCGACAGCCCGGTCGAGGTGTCGGTGATCAGCCGGGGCGGTGTCGTGCTGTCCGGGCGAGAGTCCGATGTGGATGCACTGCTCGCCGGTGATGCGTTGGCAGGACTGGACATCCGGTTGCTCGCCGTGGACCGGCCTGGTCACAGCGCGGCGATGCAGCCCGCGGCGGACATCCTGTACGGGGTGGTCGCGGACACCGAGGCCAAGCCCGCCGCGCTGCCGCTGGTCTCCAACACGTCGGGCACGTGGGCCGACCCGGACGCCGTGGCCGGCCCCGACTACTGGGCCCAGCAGCTCGCCCGACCGGTGCTGCTGGACGCGGGCGTGCAGACGTTGCTGGACGCGGGCGTGGACACGTTCCTCGAACTGGGCCCCGGCGCCACCATGCTGGGCACGGTCCGGTGGAACAACCGTTGGGACGGCACGAAGACCGGCGTGTCCCTGCTCGGTCGCGCCGAGGACGGCGAACTGGGCCTGCTGCGCGCTTTGGGCGTGCTGTGGGAGCGCGGGGTGGACGTGCTGGGCGAGACCGTGCTCGCCGGCGACAAACCGGTCCGCCGCTCGCTGCCACCGCACCCGTTCCTGGGCACGGATCCCAACGGCGACCAGCCCGCACCGGTGGTGCTGAAGGCGAAGGCGCACCCGAAGCTCGTCGTGGGCGACTCGGTGCGGCCCGTGCTGGAGCGGCTGTGGACGGTGGCCCTGGGCCAGCCGCCCGCGTCCGACACCGACCACTTCTACTCCCTGGGCGGCGAGTCGCTGATCGCGCTGAACATGATGACCCGGTTGCGCGAAGAAGCCGGAATCTCCTTGTCATTGGCCGAATTCTCCCGCGAACCCACGTTCGGGCGACTGGTCGAGCTGGCCGAGCGCGACCGGCCGAAGGTGTCGGCCGCGCCGCTGCCCGTGCGGGCCGTGGCGCTGCGGGAGGGCGTGGGACGGCCGCTGTTCCTGGTCGCCGACGCCGCCGGCACGGCCCTGAGCTACCAGGCCCTGGCCGACGCCCTGGCCACCGACCGCCCGGTGTACGGGCTGGAACCCGACACGGGCGCCCACCGGTCGGTGGAGAAGTCCGCGGCGCAGCACGTGGACGCCTTGCTGGCGGTCCAACCCGAAGGCCCGGTCACGCTGGGCGGCTGGTCGTTCGGCGCGGTCGTGGCGCACGAGATGGTCCGGGTCCTGGCGGAGCGGGGGGTCGAGGTCGACCTGCTGGTGGGCTTGGACGGCTTCGTGCCCGGCCGGGTCGGGCTGCCGCTCGCGCTGGACCCGGAGTTCCTCTACAGCCACGTCTGGTTCCAGGCCGCCGGCGTCCTGAACATCGGCGAGGTCGGCCGCCAGATCCGGCGCAACCCCGCGCTGCGCAGGGTGTTGCTGGACAAGGGCCGCGTGCTCGCGCCCTACCGGCCGCGCCCGGTGGACTGCCCGGTCGTGGTGTTCAAGGTCGGTGTGGACGCCCGCGGCGCGGCCAAGCTCGCCGCCCGGCTCACGCCCCTGTACGGCGGCGCTGTGCGGGTCGTGCCGGTGCCCGGGAACCACTGGTCGGTGTTGACCGAGCCGCACGTGCACCGGCTCGCCGCAGAGTTGCTCACCACGTTGCCCGGCGAGGCGCCGGTCCGGAATGAGGTCGTGGATGTCCACTGAACCACGCGAGCTGACCGCCGAGCCCGAGGCGGGGTCCGACCCCGCCGCGGAGTCCGTCGAGGCCGGCGCGCCGCCCGAGAAGCCGTTGATCAAGAACCGGGACTTCCAGGCGCTGTGGAGCAGCGAGGCGTTCGCGGCGGTGGCCAAGGAGACCGCCGAGATCGCCTACCCGCTGCTGATCCTGGCCACCACCGGGTCCGCGCTGTACGCGGGCATCGTCGGCTCGGCCCAGCTGATCACCGCCAGCGTGATGTCCATCCCCGGCGGCGTGCTCGCCGACCGGCTGGACCGCCGCCTGCTGCTGATCGGCTGCAACGTGGTCCGGGTCGTGCTGCTGGCCCTGTTCGGCCTGCTGATCTCCACCGACAGCGCGTCCATGCCGGTGATCTTCGGCATCGCCCTGGCCTCCGCGGTGTGCTTCGGCATCTCGCAGCCCGCCGGCCTGGCCGCGATCAAGGCGCTGGTGCCGGCCTCGCAGCTGACCCAGGCCACCGCGCAGAACCAGATCCGCTACTTCGGCGCGACGATGGCCGGTCCGCCCATCGGCGGCGCGCTGTTCGGCCTGGCGCGGGCGTTCCCGTACCTTGCCGCCGCCATCGGTTTCCTGATCTCCACCGTGCTGCTGCTGTTCGTGCGCAAGCCGATGCAGATCGACTCGGGGGAGCAGACCAAGGAGAAGCGCGGCACCGCCGAGGGGTTCCGGTTCCTGTTCAAGCAGCCGATCCTGCGCCCGCTGATCATCTGGATCATGGGGTCGAACATGGCGTTCACCCACTCCGGCATCTTCCTGGCGCTCATCGCGACCGCGCAGACCCGGGGCGCGTCGGAGTCGTTCATCGGCGCGACGCTGGCCCTGGCCGGGGTCGGCGGCCTGGTCGGCTCGCTGGTCGCGGGCTGGGTGTTCAAGAAGGTCAAGCCGTCGGTGATCGTGCTGTGCGGCGCGTGGATCGGCCCGGTGGTGGCGATCCTGCTCGCGGTCACGCCCGGCGTGATCCCGCTGGGGATCATCGTGACGCTGGTGTTCATCCGCGGCCCGATCATCAGCACGCTGTTCCTGTCCTACCTCGCCGCCGTCGCACCGGACAAGGTCCAGGGCCGGGTGCTGGGCGCGGTGTTCTTCATGTCCATGAGCGCGGCGCCGATCGGTGTGTTCATCGTCGGCGCGGTGTTCGACCTGGCCGGTTCGACGTGGGTGTTCGTCGTGATGTGCGTGATCTCCGGGGTGGCCGCGCTGCCGACCCTGACCAAGCGCATCCGCAACCTGCCCGCGCCCGAAGCCGTCGCCGTCTGAGAAGCCAGCGGAGGAGATGGAAGTGAGCACCGAAGCCGCGTCCGGCGTGGACTACGAGAAGCTGCCGCCGGAGTTCTTCACCGAGCCCAACCCCGACCGCCACGCCGACAACGCGAAGCTGCGCTCCAAGTGCCCGGTGCACCAGGTCAACCACCCGGTGGGGGCCGAGGCGTACGTGGTCATGGACTACGACACGGTCAGCAAGATGTTCTCCGACCCGCGGCTGTCCAAGAGCGTGTCCAAGGCGCCGGCGTGGTGGCAGGACCTGCTCAAGGACTCCAGCCCGATCCTGATCAAGAACATGCTCACCGCCGACGCCCCCGAGCACACCCGGCTGCGCAAGCTGGTGGCGCAGGCGTTCACCCCGCGCAAGATGGCGGCGCTGCGGCCGAAGATCCAGCAGACCTGCGACGAGCTGATCGACGCGTTCGGCGAGGGCGGTGCCGACCTGTTCACCGAGTTCGCGCTGCTGCTGCCGCTCAAGGTGATCTGCGAGTTCCTGGGCGTGCCCTTCGAGGACCGGGACAAGCTGCACGAGTGGGGCCTGTACCTCAGCGGCGCGCCGTACCACACCGACGAGGAGAACGCGAAGCTCAAGTGGGCCAGCGACAGCATGGAGCGCTACCTGAGCGACCTGCTGGCCCGCCGCCGCGCCGAGGGCCTGGGCGAGGACCTGGTCAGCGTGCTGATCCGGGCCGCGGACGAGGACGGCCGGTTCACCAACGACGAGCTGGTCTCCACCCTGGTCCTGCTGATCAACGCCGGCCACAAGACGACGGCGAACCTGATCTGCAACGGCATGGAGGCGCTGTTCGCGCACCCCGACCAGCTGGAGCTGCTGCGCTCGGACCCGAGCCTGGCGCCCAACGCGATCGAGGAGTTCCTGCGCTACGAGTCGCCGGTCTACCGGGGCACGCTGCGCGTGGCGGCCGAGGACATGGAGCTGCACGGGGTGCCGATCGGCAAGGAGGCCTTCGTGCACCTGATGATCAGCTCCGCCAACCGCGACCCGGAGGTCTTCGAGGACCCGGACCGGCTGGACATCAGGCGGCAGAACATCCGCCACTTCTCCTTCGGCCACGGCGCCCACTTCTGCCCCGGCTCGCCGCTGTCGCGCCTGGAGGGGGAGATCGCGTTCAACACCCTGCTGCGCCGGCTGCCGGACATCGCCCTGGGCGTGCCGCACTCCGAAGTCGCCTGGCTGTACGACAACTCCGTCGGCCGCGGGGTGACCAGCCTGCCGGTGACCTTCACGCGGAAGCTGCCAAGCTAGGCGGGTCTTGATCACAACCGGTTGGGAGCACCACATGAGCGACACCCCCGTCACCCTGATCACCGGCGGCGGCAGCGGCATCGGCGCGGCCACCGCGCGGCAGCTGCTGGCCAAGGGGCAGCGGGTGGCCGTGGTCGGGCGCGGACGCGAGCGGCTGGACACCTTCGCCAAGGAGGCGGGCGAGCCCGACGAGCTGCTGACCGTCCAGGGCGACGCCTCGGACTGGGACTTCGTGCAGGAAGCCGTCGCCACGACGAAGGAGCGGTTCGGGCGGTTGGACGCCGTGGTCGGCAACGCGGGCTGGGCCTCGCACGACGACATCGCCGAGGGCGACCCGACCAAGTGGAAGGAGATGGTCCTCACCAACGTGCTCGGCCCGGCCCTGCTGGTGCGCGCCGCGCTGCCCGCGCTGAAGGAGACCAAGGGCCGGATCGTGCTCGTCGGCAGCGTCGCCGGGCACGTCTACGCGGCGGGCAACATCTACGGGATCACGAAGTTCGCGGTGACGGCCCTGGCGGAGAACACCCGCCGCCAGGTCACCTCCGACGGCGTCGGCGTCACCCTGATCTCGCCCGGCCGCACCGAGACCCCGTTCTGGGACGAGTTCGGCGCGCTGCCCGACGGCCTGCTGCTCTCGGCCGACCAGGTCGCCGACACCATCGTCTACGCGCTGGGCCAGCCCTCCGGCGTGGACGTCAACACCATCGTCATCCGGCCCATCGGCCAACCCGTCTGAGGGGAACGCGTGAAGTGAAGATCGGACTGGTGTGCCTGCCGTTCGCCGGGGCGGGAGCCTCGTTCTTCCACCCGTGGGCGGCGCACGCGGGTGACCGCCTGAAGGTGCTGCCGCTCCAGCTGCCCGGTCGGGAGCGGCGCATCGACGCCGAGCCCTACCGGGACGCGCACATCGCCGCCGACGAGCTGCTGCCCGAGTTGGTGGCGCAGCTCGACGGGCTGACGGACGTGGTGCTGTTCGGGCACAGCCTGGGCGCGGTGCTGGCCTACGAGCTGGCCCACCGGGTGGCGCGGCGCCCGGACCTGACCCTGCGGCACCTGTTCGTCAGCGGGTCGCCCGAGCCGCACACCCAGCGGCCCCAGCGGGCCACCGGTCTGGACGACGACGCCTTCCTGGCGCGCGTCTCGCAGTTCGCGGGCTTCACCCACGAGGCGTTGCAGGACCCGGAGATGCGCGAGCTGATCCTGCCGACCCTGCGCGCCGACGTGGAGATGCACGAGAACTACCGGCCGAGCACGCACGACCGGTTGCCCGCGCCGATCACGTCGTTGCGGGGCTCGGAGGACACCCTGGTGACGGCGGCCGAGGCCGAGCGGTGGTCCGAGGTCACGGGGGCCGGGTTCGAGTACGTGGAGGTGCCCGGCGGCCACATGTACCTCACGGAGTCCGCGCCGCAGTTGCTCAAGCTGATCGACACCGCGGTCTAGGGGGAGACACCGATGCGCTTGACGGGGAAGGTCGTCGTCATCACCGGCGCGGCACGGGGGATCGGGCGGGCCACTGCGGTCGCCTGCGCCGCCGAGGGCGCGGACCTGGTGCTGCTGGACGTGTGCGCGGACCTGCCGGGCGTGCCGTACCCGCTCGGGTCGGCCGGCCAGTTGGAGCACACGGCCGCGCTGTGCCGTGACCGGGGCGCGTCGGTGCTCACCGCGAAGGCGGACGTGCGGGACACGGCGTCGGTGCGTGACGCCGTGTCCCTCGCGGTCGAGCGGTTTGGGCGGTTGGACGCCGTGGTCAACAACGCGGGCATCGCCGCGCCCTCGGGCAAGCGGGTGCACGAGATCACCGAGGACGAGTGGTCGCTCATGCTCGACGTGGACCTCACGGGGGCGTGGCGGCTGATCCGCGAGGTCGGCCAGGCCATGAGCGACCAGCGCTCGGGCAGCATCGTCAACATCGCCTCCACCGCGGGCCTGGTCGGCTACCGGCACTTCGCCGGGTACGTGGCCGCCAAGCACGGCCTGGTCGGCCTGACCAAGGCCGCCGCGCTGGACTACGCGCCGATGAAGGTGCGGGTCAACGCGGTGTGCCCGGGCAACGTCCGGGACACCGCGGAGGCGGAGGGTCGGATGCTGCGCGAGATCGCGCGGGCGCTGGACGTGCCGGCGGACGAGCACGTGGCGGCCTTCACGCAGTCGCAGCCGATGAACCGGCTGGTGGAGCCCGACGACGTGGCCGGGGCGGTGGTGTTCCTGGCCTCCGACGAGTCGGCGCAGGTGACCGGCTCGGTGTTGACCGTCGACGGCGGCTTCACCGCGCACTGATCTGCAAGGCGGCTTCACCGAGCGCTGACCTACTAGGCGGCTTCACCGCGCACTGATCTACTAGGGGGAGAAGTGTTTTCAGGTGCCCGATGCCACGCGCTGCGCGTCCGCCTCGCCGCCGCGCCCGACGCCGAGGCGCTGACCACCCGGCACCGGCTGTGGGTGGAGGACGTGCCCGCCGCATCCGGTGATCCCCTCGCGGACCGCCGACGCGAGATCGAGCTGAGCCGTCCGACCGCCGACCTGCGGTGCACCCTGCTGCGCTACCGCGACGGCGTGGCCGACCTGGTCCTGGTGGCGGACCGGGGTCACCTCGACCCGGCTGCCCTGCGGGCTACGGCCGCCGCGCTGATCGGCGGCTCCGCGGCGGGGGCGGTCGCGCGGGACGTGGTCGCCGTCGCGGCGGCGGGGATCCCGGACTGGGCGGCGGCGCTCGGAACGGCGGCGGCCGGGTCGGTCGAGCTGTGCCTGCTGCCGTCCGAGGCCGGCACGGTGGACACCTGGCGGACGGCGCTCGCGATCACCTTGGTCCGCTACGCGTCGGTCGACTCGCCCGCCTTCGCGGTGATCGGCACGGACGCCGGCGCGCTGCGCGTGAACCCCGGGTCGGGTGTTGAATCGACCGATGAGCCTGCTTCCGTTCATCTCTTGGTGTCCGATGTGGACTTCGGCCCGAGCGAGTACCGGCCGTGCCTGGCGCCGCCGCTGCCGTTGACGTTCTCCTTGTGGCGCAAGGGTGACATGGTCCGCCTGCGCTGCGATCACCAGGCCGGCCGCATCTCGCCGGACCAGGTCGCCCAGTTCACCCGGCACCTGGCGCACGTGCATCGCCAGGTCGTGGCGAACCCGGACGTGGCCGCCGACGACGTCGAGTTGCTCGACGCGTCCGAGCGCGCCCGTGTCGCCGCTCTGGGCCGTCCTGCTGAGTCCCTGGACACCACGCCTGTTCGCATCGATACCGCCTTCCGTGCGGTGGCGGCCCGCACACCGGATCGGGTGGCGGTCACCGATGGCCAGGTGTCCCTGACCTATCGGGAGCTGGACGAGCGGTCGGACGCCCTGGCGAGCGGGTTGCGCGCGTTGGGCGTGGCCGACGGCGACCGGGTCGGGGTGTGCCTGGAGCGCACGACCGAACTGGTGGTCACGCTGCTGGGGGTGCTGAAGGCGGGCGCGGCCTACGTGCCGACCGACCCGGCGTATCCGGCGGACCGGCTGGCCTACACCGCTCAGGACGCCGGCCTCCGGTTGGTCCTCACCCGGCTTCCGGAGTTCCCCGGTGCCACCGCTCTTACGCCTGACGAGGTCCGCGGCACCGTGGCAGTGGAGAGCGCCGTGTCCGCGGACGACCCGGCGTACGTGATCTACACGTCCGGGTCCACCGGCCGGCCCAAGGGCGTGGTCGTGCCGCACCGCAACGTCCTCGCCCTGGTCGACGCGACCCGTGACGAGTACGGGTTGGGGGCGGACGACGTGTGGACCCTGTTCCACTCCAGCGCGTTCGACTTCTCGGTGTGGGAGATCTGGGGCTGCCTGCTCACCGGCGGACGGCTGGTCGTGGTGCCCTACTTCGTCTCCCGCGAGCCCGAGCGGTTCCGCGACCTGCTGGCCGCCGAGCGCGTCACGGTCCTGAGCCAGACGCCGTCGGCGTTCGCGCAGCTGCTCGACGTCCGCCACGACGACCTGGTGGTGCGGCTGGTGGTGTTCGGCGGCGAGCCGCTGGACCAGCGGGCGCTGCTGCCGTGGTTCGACGTGCACCCGGAGTCGGTGTGCCGGGTGGTGAACATGTTCGGCATCACCGAGACCACCGTGCACGTCACCCACCAGACCGTCACCCGGGCGGATGCGCTGGCCGGCTCCCGCTCGGTCGGCCCGGCCCTGCCCGGCTGGCACCTGTACGTCGTGGACCCGAAGGGACGCCTGCTGCCACCGGGCGTGCCCGGCGAGATCTGGGTCGGCGGCGCAGGCGTGGCGGCGGGCTACCTCAACCGCGACGACCTGACCGCCCAACGCTTCACCGAGGACGCCTTCGCACCCGGCCGCGTCTACCACTCCGGCGACCTGGGCCGCCTGCGCCCGGACGGCAAGCTGGAACACCTGGGCCGCATCGACAGCCAGGTGAAGGTGCGCGGCTTCCGCATCGAACTGGACGAGATCCGCGCGGTCCTGCTGGAAGACCCGGACGTCCGCACCGCGGCGGTGGTGGTCCGCCGCACCGACCCGGCCGACGCCGCCACCGCCCGCATCGACGCTTACGTGGTGCTGGCTTCAGGCGAGGCGTCCGCTGTCCGCAAGCGGGCGGCCGACATCCTGCCCGACTACATGGTTCCCGCGACGGTGACGGCGCTGGAGTCGTTGCCGCTGACCACGAACGGCAAGCTGGATGCGGCGAAGCTGCCGCCTCCGGTTACCGCGGCTCCTGCGGAGACCCCGATCGGCGACGACCTGGCGTCGCGGCTGTGCGAGGTGTGGGGCTCGGTGTTGGGTGTGCCGGTGGGGTTGGACGACGACTTCTTCGAGCTGGGTGGCAACTCGTTGTTCGCGGTGCGGATCGGCGCGCGGATGCGGGAAGGCGGGCTGCCGCCGTTGCAGCTTCGCGAGCTGTACCGGCACCCCACCATCCGCTCGGTCGTCTCGGCGCTGGGTGGCTAGCTCTCAAGATCAAAAGCTAGCAGGGAGACCACCGATGGGGGGTGAAGGGCGTCGGTTCCCCCACCGCATGGCCTGGCGGAGCCAACCACACTTTCGGCCGGGTGCCGCTAAAATTTTTGCTCGTCCCTCACAAAAATTTCGGCTGCACCCGACCGAAAGTGCGGTAGCCCTTCGGGCAGGCCATACGGTGGGGGAACCGAGGCCCTCCACTTGTAGGCAACACCTACCGCGCGCTTCGCGCGCGAAGGCCGCGCTGCGCGCGGAAAGCGGCGCGGTCGGTGTGCTGTGGGGCGCGTGGGCTTGCGGCCGGCGGGTGGGACCGGCGTGATTCGGTTGAGGTGCGCGTGGGTGGTGCGTTGCCGGAGTGGTGTCGGGTGGGTGAGCCCAGGGCTGCGGGTCGGGTAAGGGCGGCGGGGTGGCCTGCGGGTGTGGCCTGCGGGGGTGTCGATGGTCGCCTTGCGGGCTGGTGTGTGGGGATTGGTGTGTGGTTCCATCCGTTCTGGGAGCGCTCCCACATCGGGGTGGGGTCGCCCCGGACGAGGTGAGGACGACATGAAGCCATCCCGGTTCCTCGGGGTCGCGGTGCTGGCGGCGGCGCTGGCTCTCCCGGTTCTGCCGACCGCGGCGCAGGCCGATACGCGGATTTGCGAGCAGTACGGGTCCACCACCATCCAGGGCAAGTACACCGTGATGAACAACCGCTGGGGCAGTACCGCCGAGCAGTGCATCAACGTCACGGGCAGCGGTTTTCAGATCGTCTCCCAGAAGGGCTGGACCTCGGGCGGCGCGCCGCTGTCGTACCCGGCGGTCTACGTGGGTTGCCACTACGACAACTGCTCGCCGGGCACCAACCTGCCGCGGCAGGTCAGCCAGATCGGCAGCGTCCCGTCGTCGATCTCCTACAACTACGTCGGCGGCACGTACAACGCCTCCTACGACATCTGGCTGGACCCGACGCCCAAGCGGACCGGCGTCAACCAGATGGAGATCATGATCTGGCTGAACCGGCAGGGCAACATCCAGCCCATCGGCTCACGGGTCGGCTCGACCGGCATCGGTGGCCGGACGTGGGAGGTGTGGCAGGGCAACAACGGTGGGAACGACGTGGTGTCCTACGTGGCGCCCTCGGCGATCCCGAGTTGGTCGTTCAACGTCATGGACTTCGTGCGGGACGTCGACGCCCGGACCCGCGTGGACTCGTCGTGGTACCTGACCAGCGTGCAGGCCGGGTTCGAGCCGTGGCAGGGCGGTGAGGGTCTGGCGGTGAACAGCTTCTCCACCGACGTTCAGGCCGGCGGCGGCACCACCGGCGGCACCATCGTGGGCCGGGGCAGCGGTCGGTGCGTGGACCTGGCGCAGCGCGGCACGGCCGACGGCACCGTGGTCCAGCTGTGGGACTGCAACTCGGACTGGAACCAGAAGTGGACCCGCAACGGCTCCCGCTTCGTGAACCCGCAGACCGGCAAGTGCCTGGACGTCAACGGCGCTTCCACCGCGGACGGCGCCCTGGTCCAGCTGTGGACGTGCAACGGCACCAGCGCCCAGGACTGGCAGGTCAACGGCAACGGCACCATCGTCAACCCCAGGTCCGGCAAGTGCCTGGACGCGGCGGGCTCGGCCAACGGCAGCCGCCTCCAGATCTGGGCCTGCAACCCCAGCGGCACCCAGGCCAACCAGCTCTGGACCCTGAACTGACGCCCACGCCGGGCTTTGCGTAGTTCCACGCACGAACTCCGAGGCGTCCGCGTTGCACAATGCGGATCATGAGCTACGCACGCCGGCACGAGGACCGCTTGCTCTGGGCCGGACGGCCGGCGCTGTTCGCGCTCCTGCGCTTCGGCGGTCTCCTCGGTCCCGTCCGACACGTCCCGCGCCTGGGCTGGGTGGTCACCGACCCGGTCCTCGCGCGGGCCGTGCTCAACGACGGCGCGCACTTCACGCTCCTGGGCGAGGGTGGGGTGGGGCACCTGTGGGAACAGGTGCTCGGCGACTACGTCAACCGGATCTTCGACGGCCCAGGCCACGCCGACCTGCGGTCCCGCGCCCGCGACCTGTTCACCGACGCCTCCGCCCAGCAGTTGGTGCGGAAGGTGTTCGACCCGGCCCTGGCCCCCGCGCTCGACCGGCTGCACGCGGGCCGGGCGGTGGACCTGGCGGACCTGTCCCGAGTGCTGGTCGGGCGCATGATGGGCGAGTTGCTCGGGTTGGGGCAGGACGACCCGCGTGGGCTGTTCGAGACCGGGGAGCGGCTGGCGTCCCTGGCGCTGGGCAGCGCGACCTCGACCGGCCTGCCGCCCGAGGTGGTCGCCCAGGCCAAGCCGATCATCGCCGAGCTGACCCGCAACGTGCCGACGGCCTACGCCTCCGCCGACCCGTCCACCCTCCTGGGCCGGTGCCGCGAGCTGGGCCTGAGCCTGGAGGAGACCTCGGGACTGGCCGCCCTGCTCATGGTCGCCGGCACCGAGACCGCCGCCACCGCGATGACCCGCACCGTGGCCCTCCTGCACGACACCGGCGAGCAACACCGGCTCCTCGCCGACCCGGACCTGCTGCCCGTGGCGGTGCGCGAAGGCCTCCGGGTCACCACGCCCGCTCCGGTGATCGGCCGGCACGTGTCGCGGGACACCATCCTCGCCGGGAGGGAGCTTCGCGCCGGACAACGAGTCCTCCTGCTCACGTATGTCGCGAACAACGCCGCCGGTCCGTTCTCCCTCGACCGTCCCTACAACCCGCAGACCCGCCAGCTCTGGTTCGGCGCAGGCCGGCACCTGTGTCTGGGAGCGGCGTTGGCGCGGGCCGAGATCGGGCACGTGTTGCAGGCGGTGTTCTCGTCCGGCCGTCCGGTGGTGGTCGGTCCGCGCCGTCCGGCCCGCGGGGTCCTCATCCCGTCCTACCGCTCACTGCCGATCCGGCTGGGCTGACCGCCGTGTACCGGTCGATCTCCGCAGACGCCGGCGTGGCCGCTCTCTCGGTGCTGGTGTTCTGGCTCCCGTTTGACGAGCGCGCCGAGCCCGCGCTCATCGCAGTGTTTGTCGTGGGCGTTCTGTTGCGGTCGTGGTGGCCCGTGACCGCGTTCGGCGTCACCGCCGCCGCCACACTCGTCGGTGCGATTCTCGGCTGGACGCAGGACCCGTTCACCGCCGCTGCGTGGGTGCTGTACCGGGTTGCGGCCACGCGTGAAGGTCCCGCGAAGGCTGTGTCGGCGGCGTTGGGGACTGTGGTCGTTGTGCTGGTCGCGGTCGGGACGCCGGATGGTGCGGGCGTCGCCCAGTACGTGGCGGTCAGCGTGCTGGTCACCCTGGGGGCGTGGCGGCTGGGCACCGCTGTGCGTCGGGAGCGGGAGGAGGCACTTCGGGGTGCGCGGGCCGAACGGGAGCAGGCCGTCCTGGCTGAACGTCTCCGCGTGGTGCGTGAGGTGCACGACGTGGTGTCGCACTCCCTTGGCACGATCGCCGTGACCGCCGGCGTGACCGCCCACGTGGCCGGGGACGACGCCGAACGGCTTCGGCATGGCCTTGAGCGAGTGGAGGAGACCGGTCGGCAGGCGCTCGACGAGCTGCGTTCGGTCCTGCACACCGTCCGCTCGAGTCCATCCCCGCCAGGTGACCTCGGGTTGTTGGTTGAGCGCGCGCGAGCGGCCGGTATCGAGGTGCACACCGACTTCGATCCGTTGGTGCCGCCGACGTTGGTGGTGTACCGGATCGTGCAGGAAGGCCTGACCAACGTCGTTCGCCATGCGCCTGGCGCGCGCTGTGAGGTGGCGGTGCGGCGGACCTCTGCGGGCATCGAGGTCACGGTTGTCGATGACGGTCCGGGGGTGGTTGGGGACCGGGCACCGGGGCATGGTCTGGTGGGGTTGCGCGAGAGGGTGGCGGCGTTGGGCGGGGAGTTCGAGGCGGGGCCGGGTGCCGGGGGTGGGTTCGTGGTGCGAGCGGTGGTGCGGGAGGTCGGGGATGGGTGAGCGGATCAGGGTTCTCGTTGCCGAGGACCAGGACCTGCTGCGGATGTCGTTGTGCGAGCTGGTGTCCGCGACTCCGGACATGGTGTTGGTCGGCGAGGCCCGGGACGGCGGTGAGGCGGTCGATGGCGTGAACCGACTGCGCCCGGACGTCGTGCTGCTGGACATACGTATGCCCGTGTTGGACGGTCTCGAAGCTATGCGGCGGATTTTTGCGTCATCGTCCAACACAAAAGTACTGGTACTCACCACCTTCGACCTGGACGAGTACGTGTACGAGGCGTTGCGGATCGGTGCGACGGGGTTCCTGCTGAAGAACGCCGGGGTCCCGGAGATCCTGCGCGCCCTCCGGACCGTTTACCGGGGGGATGCGCTGTTGGCGCCGGAGGTGACTCGGCGGGTGGTTGCCGAGTTCGCCGCACGTCGGAGTGGACCTCGGGAACGGTTCGAGAGCTTGACGGTGCGGGAGCGGGAGGTGGTCGCGGCCGTTGTGCGGGGGTTGTCGAACGAGGAGGTGGCGGCGGAACTGCTGCTGAGTCGGGCGACGGTGAAGACCTATCTGAGCAGGCTCTTCGACAAGCTCCAGGTCCGTGATCGGACGCAACTGGTGATCCTGGCGTACGAGTCCGGCTTCACCGACACCCTCCGCAACTAGCCCTGTCTCGAGTCAACCTTTGGCCGATGTGCGTGCTGGTGATCGGGGCGAGCCTGGGCGCGTGATCGAGATCGTCAACCTCACCAAGCGGCATGGTCGCCGTACCGTCCTCCATGATGTGGGCTTTACCGCGCGCCCTGGCCGGGTCACCGGGTTTCTCGGCCCGAACGGGGCTGGGAAGTCGTCGACGTTGCGTATTTTGCTCGGCCTGGACTCCGCTGATGTCGGCACCGCTCTGATCGACGGCACGCCGTACCGGCGGTTGCGTGATCCGCTGCGGACGGTCGGGGCGGTACTGGGTGGCAGTGGCGCCCACCGGGCTCGGACTGGGCGTGCGCACCTGGCGTGGGTGGCACGTAGCAACGGCATCGCGCGGTCGCGCGTGGCCGAAGTCCTCGAGCAGGTCGGGTTGAGCGGCGCGGGGCGGGTTCGGTCCTACTCGACCGGGATGGGGCAGCGGCTGGGGATCGCGGCGGCGCTGGTGGGCGACCCGGCGGTGCTGGTGTTGGACGAGCCGTTGAACGGGCTGGACCCCGAGGGCATCCGCTGGGTCCGCCGGTTCCTGCGCGCGCGGGCCGCCGAGGGGCGGACCGTGCTGCTCTCCAGCCACGTGATGGCCGAGGTCGCGGCCACCGCCGACGACCTGGTGGTGATCCACTCCGGGAGGGTCGTCGCGCGCGGCACGGTGGACGAGGTCACGGGCGGCCACGGGTCCCTGGAGGACGCGTACTTCGCGCTGACCGAACCGCGGGAGAGGTGAGCGTCGTGCTGAACGCCGTTCGGGCCGAGTTGGTCAAGCTGGTGACGGTGCCCTCGACCTACCTCGCGGCCGGGGTCAGCGTGCTCGGAACTACTGGAATCGCCTTGCTGAACTCGCGCGTGACGCCCGACGCGGGCTTCACGGCTGTGCCGTTCGGGGCGATCGGGGTGATCGTGCTGGGTGTCCTGATCGCCACCGGAGATACCCCGATCAGCGTGCTGTGCGTGCCCCGGCGTGGGGTGCTGCTGGGTGCGAAGGTCCTGGTGGTGGCGGTGGCTTCGGCGGTGCTGGCGGGGGTCACGCTGGTGGCTGCGGTCCCGTTGGCGGAGTTGGGGTGGCGGGCTGTGGGGGCGGTTGTCTACTGGGTGTGCTCGGCGTTGATCGCGTTCGCGGTGGGGTCGCTCAGCCGTAGTGCGGTGGTGCCGTTGGTGTTGTTCATCGTGAACTCGGCGTTGGTGTCGGTGACGTACCTGCTGACCAAGGTCACGCCTCTGGCCCGGTACTTGCCGGACGTGGCCGGCGCGCAGATGTTCGTCCGGGACTATCGGGCGGAGGACATGCTGTCTCCGGTGGCTGGGGGCGTGACGATGGTGGTGTGGACGGTCGTGTTGGTTGTGGTGGCCGGGGTGGTGTTCACGCGCCGGGACATCGGCGGGGCCTGAACTTCACCCGGCGGGCGGGCACGATCACCGGTCCGAGTGGATTCGGTGCGGGTTCGATGTGTAGTGGGACCGCAGGAATCGGGGAGTTGCTGCACCCGGGTGGTGGGCGGGCCATGCCTTCGAGTACTCGACAGCCGGGTGCGTGGGTGTCGAGACTCGGGGGTCTGGGTTCCGCCCGACGGAAGAAGCCGACGATGTCTCGCTCAACGGTGTTGGTCGCAGTGGACGGCGGCGCGGGTGGTGCGGTCGCGCGGGACCAGGTGGAGGCGATCTGCGCCGAGTTGCGCCAGGAGGGCCACGGCATCGTCCGCGCGCACACCGCCGAGGACGCGCTGGCGTCGACCCAGAGCCGGGCCGACCTGTCCGCGGCGCTGGTGTCGTGGCACCTCGACGCGCCCGAGGACGTCCTGCGCGCGCTGATGCGCCGGTTCACCAAGCTGCCGGTGTTCCTGGTGACCACCGCGACCTCCGTGGACGACCTGCCGCTGTGGGTGTCGGAAGCGGTGACGGGGTACGTGTGGCTGCTGGAGGACACGCCGGACTTCATCGCGGGCCGGATCGGGGTCGCCGCCGACCGGTACCTCGACGGCGTCCTGCCGCCGTTCTTCCGGGAACTGCGCCGGTTCGACGACACCCACGAGTACTCGTGGCACACCCCGGCGCACGCCGGTGGCGTCGCGTTCCTCAAGTCGCCGGTCGGGCGGGCGTTCTTCGACTACTACGGCGAACGCCTGTTCCGCACCGACCTGTCGATCTCCGTGGCCGAGCTGGGGTCGCTGTTCGAGCACACCGGCCCCATCGGCGACGCCGAGCGCAACGCCGCGCGGATCTTCGGGGCGGACCTGACCTACTTCGTGCTGCACGGCGACTCCACCGCCGACCGGATCGCCTGCCACGCCAGCATCGCCACCGACGAGCTGGTCCTGGTCGACCGCAACTGCCACAAGGCGATCTACCACGGCCTCACGATCACCGGTGGTCGGCCGGTGTACCTGGTGCCCACGCGCAACGGGTACGGGCTGATGGGGCCGATCCCGCCGAAGGCCCTGACCGCGGGGGCGGTCGCGGAGCAGGTGCGGCGCAGTCCGTTCGCGGCCGGGGCCGCCGGCGCCGAGCCGGTGTACGCGGTGATCACGAACTCCACGTACGACGGGCTGTGCTACGACGCGGTGCGCGTCGCCGAGTTGCTGGGCGAGACGGTGCCGCGCCTGCACCTGGACGAGGCCTGGTTCGCCTATGCCCGCTTCAACCCGTTGTACGCCCGTCGGTACGGCATGTCGGTGGACGCCGGGGCGTTGTCGGACGAGGTGCGGCCGACGGTGTTCTCCACGCAGTCCACGCACAAGCTGCTGGCCGCGATGTCGCAGAGCTCGATGGTGCACGTCAAGAACTCGCCGCGCTCGCCGGTCGAGCACCGGCAGTTCAACGAGACGTTCATGATGCACGCCACGACGTCCCCGCTGTACCCGATGATCGCGGGTCTGGACGTCGCCGCCGCCATGATGGACGGCCCCGGCGGCCGGTGGCTGACCGACGAGGCGATCACCGAGGCGATCCGCTTCCGCCAGGCCGTCGCCCGGCTGGGCCGGCGCATCCGCGACGCCGGCGACCGCCCGGACTGGTTCTTCGGCACCTGGCAGCCGGACCAGGTCACCGACCCGGCGACCGGCGAGGTCCACGCCTTCGCCGACGCGCCCCTGGACCTGCTGCGCGGCGAACCGAGCTGCTGGACGCTCACACCCGGCGCCGAGTGGCACGGCTTCGAGGGCATGGAGGACGGCTACTGCCTGCTGGACCCGGTGAAGGTGTCCGTCACGTGCCCCGGCGTCGACGCCGTCGGGAACGTCGGCGGCATGGGCATCCCGGCGCGCATCCTCACGCTGTACCTGGAGGCGCGGGGGATCGTGGTGGAGAAGACCGACGCGTACACGTGCCTGATCCTGTTCTCGATGGGCATCACGAAGGGGAAGTGGGGGACGCTGCTCGACGCCCTGCTGGACTTCAAGGCGCTGTACGACCGGGGTGCCGCGGTGGCCGAGGTGCTGCCCGAGTTGGTGCGCGCCCATCCGGACCGGTATGCGGGGTTGAGCTTGCCGGCGCTGTGCTCGGAGATGCACGAGCAGTTGAGCAAGAGCGAGTTGACGGCTTTGTTGGACGAGGCTTTCACGCACCCGACGCCGGCGGTGGCCACTCCGGCGCAGACTTATCAGCTGTTGATCCGGGGTGGTGCGGAGGCGGTTCGGCTGGACGGGATCGCGGGGCGGACCGTGGCGACGATGGTGGTCACCACGCCGCCGGGGATTCCCGTGTTGATGCCGGGGGAGAGTGCGGGGGAGGCGGAGGGGCCGATCTTGCGGTATTTGCGGGCTTTGGAGGCGTTTGATCGGGAGTTTCCCGGGTTTCCCAGTGAGACCCACGGCGTAGCCCGTGATACCTCCGGCGACTACTGGATCACTTGCTTGCGCTAGGGCGCTTGGGGATGTGCGCTGCGCGCTCTTGGGACGCGCTTCGCGCTCTCAAGCTGTCGCGCTTCGCGCTCTCAAGCTGTCGCGCTTCGCGCTCTCAAGCTGTCGCGCTTCGCGCTCTCAAGCTGTCGCGCTTC
>NZ_JBBEGC010000110.1:0-129 GCF_037401995.1 Saccharothrix sp. CCNWYY140 | reverse complement strand
GCGCTCTCAAGCTGACGCGCTTCGCGCTCTCAAGATCAAGGGCCTGAAGAGCTAAAAGCGGCGCTCGCCGCGCGGCAGGCCCCCGGGGGTGGAAGGGCGTCGGTTTCTCCCCCGTACGGCCTGCCGGAG
>NZ_JBBEGC010000109.1:10833-24779 GCF_037401995.1 Saccharothrix sp. CCNWYY140 | reverse complement strand
CCCATCGGTGGTCTCCCTGCTAGCTTTTGATCTTGAGAGCGCGCAGCGCGTTCGGCTTGAGAGCGAAGCGTCGCGTTTAAAGATCTTGAAAAGCTTGAAAAGAGCCTCGCCGGCGGGCAGGCCGCCAAGGATGGACACAAAGCAAAAGAAAAGGCGGGGGCAGGCTGGGGTGTGCGCACGCTTCGCGCGCGCCGTGCAGAACAAAAGAGCGCCCTGCGGGCGTAAAAGCGAGTGCGCAAGAGCGGCCGGCGTCAGCGGCGGAGGAGTTCGTCGATTTCGCCTGGGGTCATGGGTTTGGCGAAGAACCAGCCCTGGCCCGTGTCGCAGCCGATTCGGTGCAAGCGTTTGGCCTGCGCTGGCGTTTCCACGCCCTCCGCTGTCACTCCCAGCTGCAACGCGTGTGCCAGTTGCACCAGAGTGGACACGATCTGGACGTCGACCGGGTCTTCCTCGTCCTCCGCCCGCAATCCCTCCATGAACGACCCGGCGATCTTCAGTTCGTGCACTGGCAGGTGCTTCAGGTAAGCCAGGTTCGAATATCCGGTGCCGAAGTCGTCGATGGCGATGCGCACGCCCATGTCCGATAGCGCCCTCAAAGCCTCCAGCGGCTCGTCGGCCGTGCCCATGATGGCGCTTTCGGTCAGCTCCAGCTGGAGGTGGTGCGGGGGTAGGGAGCATTCGTCGAGGATGCGTTTCACGTCCCGGACCAATTCCGGGTCGCGGGACTGGCGGACGGCCAGGTTCACCGACACGAAAGGTGCGGAGTCGCCGAATTCGTCCAGCCAGCGCCTGGCCTGGCGGCATGCCGCGCGGAGCACCCAGCGGCCCAGGGGGACGATCAAGCCCGTTTCCTCGGCCAGCTCGATGAACCGGTCCGGGGCGAGCCTGCCGAATTCCGGGTGTTGCCAGCGGACCAAGGCCTCGACGCCGACGACCGTGCTGTCCTCCAAGCGCACCAAGGGCTGGTAGTCGACGTAGAACTCGTCGCGTTCCAAGGCCGCGGGCATGGTGGCGGACAGCGTGAACCTGGCGACCTCGCGGGCGTTGCGTTCCGGGTCGTAGAGCGCCCAGCGGGATTTGCCGTCCGCCTTTGCCCAGTACAGGGTGATGTCGGCGTCGCGCATCAGGTCGGCCGCTGTCGTGCCGGACAGGGCCCGTTCCACGATGCCGATGGACGCCGACACGGTCAGCTCGTGCCCGCCGATGCGGATCGGGGACTCCAGTTCTCGTAACACCCGGTCGGCGACGTTGACGATGTCCTGGGTGTCGCGCGAGCCCTCCACGAGGATGACGAACTCGTCGCCGCCCATGCGTGCGACCAGCTTGCCCTCGCCGGAGACCGAGTGGTCCAGTCGCCTGCCGACCTCGACCAGCAGTTGGTCGCCGATGTCGTGGCCCAGGCTGTCGTTGATGACCTTGAAACCGTCGAGGTCCAGGTAGCACAGGCCGGCACGGTGCTTGGCGCGGTTGTTGAACACCCTGCCGAGCCGTTCCAGGAACAGCGCTCGGTTGGGCAGGCCGGTCAGCGGGTCGTGCAGGGCCTGGTACCTGAGTCGGTTCTGGAGGAGGTGGCGGTCGGTGACGTCCTCGATCATCGCGACCTGGTACTGCGGGTCGCCGTGGTCGTCGCGGACCAGGGACAGCGTCAGGTGCGTCCACACCTGTTCGCCGTCGGCTCGGCGGAAGCGCTTCTCCGCCCGGTAGTGGTCGCACTCGCCGGCGGTGAGCTGGTCGTAGAGGCGCCAGACGCTGGAGCCGTCCTCCGGGTGCATCAGGTCGCGGATGTTGTACTGCCGCATCTCCTCGACGCTGAACCCGAGCATGTCCTGCAACGCCTGGTTGACGTCCAGGATGCGGCCCTCGATGTCGGCGATGCCGATGCCGATCGCCGCCTCGGTGAACATGGCCCGGAACCGCGCCTCGGACGCCCGCAGCGCCGCCTCGGCCTGGTCGCGGGCGTCCAGCACGGCCGCGCGGATGGCCTCCTGCTCGGCGAGCGTGCGTTCGCGCAGCGCGCGGGCGTAGCCGGCGGACAGCGCGCCCTGCAACGCCGCCAGGCGGGACCGCATCAGCTCGTCGGGTGCGATGCCCAGTTCGGACAGCAGGTCGTCGCCCAGCAGCTGGACCGTGCGGCCCAGGGTGTCGGTGCCGGTGAAGTGCGCCTCCACCAGGCGTGCGCCGATCTCGTAGCCGGGCGCGGTGCGGAACGGGCTCGCGTACAGGGCGTGGACCAGCACCTCGGTGAGGGCCTGGAGGTGCTCGGCGACCTCGTTCCGGGTCATCGGGACGTAACTGCTGCCGATCACCGCGGTGGCCCAGGTCCGCGCGAAGGACTCCGCCCCGGCCAGTACGGCGGGGTCGAGGTTCGATCGGCCCGGTGTCGCCACCCGATGGTCAACCTGTTCCGTCATGTCCGCCGGCCTACCGCCACAACGCAAAGGATACGGTCGGTCGCGGGTCGGAGTCGAACATCAGGACTTCCGCCCCACCGCGCCGAACCCCAGGAAGTGCGCGGCGTTCTCGTCGACGTCGTCGGGCGACTCCGGTTGCCACAGCGGCAGCCTCGCCACGCCCGGCTCCACCAGGTCGAAGCCGTCGAACAGGGCCTGCACCTCGGACTTCTTGCGGTAGGTCATCTCGCTGACGCCCCGGTTGTAGGTGCCGCGGGCGTCGTTCCACGCCGGGTCCCACTCGCCCTCCTCGTAGCCCGCGTGCGACACGGCGAGGAAGCTGCCCGGCGGCAGCGCGTCCCGGTACGCGCCGACGATGCCGTGCGGGTCGTCGTCGTCGCGCACGAAGTGCAGCAACGCGATCATCAGCACGGCGATCGGCCGGTCGAAGTCCAGCAGGTCCTGCACCTCGGGGGACTTCAGCACACCCCGCGCGTCCCGCACGTCGGTCTGCAACACGTTGACCGACTCGTTGCCGGTCAGGATGGCCCGGCTGTGCGCGACGGCGACCGGGTCGATGTCGACGTAGACGACCTTGGCGGCCGGGTCGACGGCCTGCGCGATCTCGTGCACGTTGCCCACGGTCGGGATGCCGGAGCCCAGGTCGAGGAACTGCCGGATGCCCTGGGACAGCAGGTAGCGGACGGCCCGCCGTAGGAAGGCGCGGTGGTTGAGGATGACGTTCTTCAGGATCGGCACGTCGGCCAGCACCTTGTCGCCCACGGCCCGGTCGATGGCGAAGTTGTGCGCGCCACCCAACCAGTAGTCGTAGACCCGCGCGATGCTCGGTCGCCCGAGGTCGATGTCGACCGGCGCCCAGTTGGGACGCTCCACGCTGTCCACGAGGTTCTCCTTACGCCTTGGTCCGGCCGGTTGCCCGCCGTTGCGGTGACCCTGCACATCATGGGCCAATCCGGTGAGTTAGCACACCGTCTCCTCGCGGGTAGTTGTGTTCTCATCACCGTGTCGGCGGTCACCGGGAAGAATGCCGCGCTTGTGGAGTACGTGTGGATCCCCGGCGCGGCCGGTGTCATGGTCGCCGCGGTGCTGTTCGTGGTGCAGCAGCGCCGCCGGCAAAGCCTGCTCGTGCCCACGCTGGTGGGGTCGCTGGGGGCGTTCCTGCTGGTGGCGGGCTGGTTGTTCGCGGTGGACCCGGGTGGGCCGAAGAACGAGGCGATCAAGACCGGTGGCCTCGCGGGTGGCGCGGTGGTGGCCCTGTACGCGCTGTGGCTCAACGACCGGCGCCGCCGCGTGGAGGAGAAGCGCCACGACCTGGAGACCGCGCGCCAGGACCTGGAGATAGCGCGGGCCGAACACGACCGGTCGCGGGTAGCGGACGAGAGGTTCGCCCGATCGGTTGAACTGCTGGGGCACGATACCGAGCAGGTGCGGGTGGGCGCGATGCACGCCCTGGCCGGCCTGGCGCGGTCCCGGCCCGAGTACACCCAGACCGTGCTGGACGTGCTGTGCGCCTACCTGCGCCGCCCGTTCCGGCCGGTGACCGCCGAGGGCGCCGCCGAGCAGTACACGCCGGAGAGCGAGCGCGAGCTGGAGGTGCGGCTGACGGCCCAGCGGCTGGTCGCCGACCTGCTGCCGCCCGACGACCAGGGCGGCGCCGAGCTGTACGACCTCGACCTGACCCGCGCCTACCTGGAGTACTTCGACCTCTCGCACCGCCAGGTCGGCGAGCTGGTCGTGCGGGCCGCCCGGATGGCGCGGTCGAACTCGTTCCACCACCTGGTCGTGCACGGCGGGGCGTGGTTCACCGACTCGGTCAGCGAGGGCCGGTTGCACGCGCACGACATGGTTTTCTGCGACGTCGGCTGGTTCAGCCGGATCGAGTGCCGGGAGCGGGTCGACTTCTCGCGCACCCGGTTCTTCGGGCGGGCGAAGTTCGCCGGGGCGCGGTTCGGCGGGCCGGTGTCGTTCGAGGGTGTGGAGTTCGCCGACGCGGTGGAGCGGGACGGCGTGGAGGTGGCGGCCGGGGTGGACGCCGTGCTGCCCGACGGGTGGACGGGGCTGGTGTCCAGGTGAGGGGTCGTGCGCTGCTGGTCGCGAGCGTCATCGCGGCGGTGCTGGTGACGGTCGTGACGACGGCCGTGCTGCTGTGGGTCGAGCCGAAGCTGTCCAAGTCCGAGGCGATCAAGACCGGTGGGCTGGCGGGCGGCGCGATCGTCGCCCTGTACGCGCTGTGGCTCAACGACCGGCGTCGCCGCACCGAGGAGGCGCGGCACGAGCTGGAGAGCGACAAGGCCGGGGACGAGCGGTTCGCCAAGTCCGTGGAGATGCTCGGCAACGACGCCGACCAGGTGCGGGTGGGCGCGATGCACGCCCTGGCCGCGCTGGCCCGCTCTACGCCCCGCTACAAGCAGACCGTGCTGGACGTCCTGTGCGCCTACCTGCGCCAACCCTTCACGCACCCGGCCCTCACCGAGCTGCCGGAGGACCCGGACCAGGCCTTCCACCGCAACCCCGAGAAGGACCCGCCGACGCCGGAGGAGGACCGGGAGCGGACGGTCCGGCTCACCGCGCAGCGGCTGATCACCGACCTGCTGCCGTGGGGCCAGGACCCGGACGAGGTGCTCTACCACCTGGACCTGACCGGCGCGAACGTCGAGTACCTGCGCCTGGAGGGCCGCCGGCTGGGCCGGCTGACGGCGCGGCGGACGAGGTTCCACGGCATCACCAACTTCCGCGAGGCCCGCTTCGGCAAGCCCGCGCTGTTCTCCGGTGGCGAGTTCCTCGGCCGGGTGGACTTCCGGAAAGCGCAGTTCACCGGCGGTGTGTCGTTGCAGGACGTGCGGTTCTCCCACGAGCTGGACGTGCGGGACGCGAAGGTGGGTGCGTTCCTGCACCTGCCGCCGACGCCGCCGCGGTTGATCGGGTCGCTGGGGCTGGCGGAGGGCACCCGCGTGAAGGAGGACCCGGCGGGCTGGGAGCTAACCGGTCGCGAGGGTGCGACCTTCGAGCACCATGTCGAGCAGGACTGACGCCGCCGCGCTCACGCTCGCCCCGGTCACCACGGACGTGCCGGTCGTCGGCGCGTCCGCGATGGGCACGAACCGGGCGCGGGTCGGCTTGTGCCGGAACGACTCGGGCACCAGCGCCACGCCCAGCCCGAAGCCGACGAAGTCCAGCAGCGAGTGGACGTCGTTGACCTCCACCGCGACCCGCCGCTCCACCCCGGCCTGGGCCAGCGCCTGGTCGACGTCGTCGCGGGTGCCCCAGTCGGGGTTGAAGTCCACGAAGGACTCGCCGGACAGGTCCGCCAGGAACACCGAACCCGCTTGCGCGAACCGGCTCTCCGGCCCGCAGACGAGCACCATCGGCTCGTTGTCCACGACGGACCGCGGCAGGTCGGTCGCCCGCGCCGAGGTGACGAACGCGAGGTCCAGCCGACCCGCCCGCACCTCCTCGGCCAGCTCGCCGGAACCGCCCTGGCGCAACCGGATCTCCACGCCGGGGTGCCGGTCGTGGAACCGCGCCAGCACCTCCGGCAGGTGCACGGCGTGCAGGCACTGGACGCTGCCGACCGCCAGCTTGCCGCGCAGCAGGCCCTGGACGCCGGCCACGGCGTTGCGCGCCGCGTCGACCGTGCTGAGCACGCGCCGCGCCTCCTCCAGCAGCGCCCGCCCGGCCTGGGTCAGCTCGACCTGCCGGGTCGAACGCAGGAACAGCGGCGCGCCCAGCTCCACCTCCAGGGCCCGGATGGACGCCGACAGCCCCGACTGGGCGACCCGCATCCGCCGCGCGGCGCGCGTGAAGTGGCACTCCTCCGCGACCGCGACGAAGTATTCGAGCTGGCGCAACTCCACGATTCATCACCCGAACTGCTGAATGGCATCAGGTCCTTCTGTTGGACAGCTTAATGCGAACAGCGCAGGCTGGTGGTCGCGAGGTCGCGTCGGTTTGTCGAGGTGGTTTGCGCCGATCACGTTCTTCGATCGGCGCAAACCACCTCGACGGACCGACTTCCCGGCGACCTCGCCGACCCGCCGGAGGCGGGTCAATTCGGAGCAGACGAAGGGAAAGGCACACCATGCAGCAGCGCCGGATCGCCGACGCAGAGGTCAGCGCCATCGGCCTGGGCGCGATGCCCCTGTCCATCGGGGGCAGGCCGTCGCGGGACCAGGCCGTCGAGACCGTCCGGGCGGCCCTCGACGCCGGGGTCACGCTGATCGACACGGCCGACGCCTACTCCCTCGACGAGCACGACTTCGGGCACAACGAGGAACTGCTCGCCGAGGCGCTCAAGGGCGTGGACGGCGTCATGGTCGCCACCAAGGGCGGGCACACCCGTACGACCGGTGGCGGGTGGGGCCTGAATGGCCGGCCCGAGTACATCAAGGCCGCGTGCGAGCAGTCGTTGCGCCGGCTCGGGGTCGACGTGATCGACCTCTACCAGTACCACCGGCCCGACCGGGACGTGCCGATCGCCGAGTCCGTGGGCGCGCTGGCCGACCTGCTGGACGAGGGCAAGATCCGGTTCGCCGGGGTGTCCAACTTCAACCCCGCCGAGATCCGCGAGGCCAACGAGGTGCTGGGTGGGCGGCTCGCGGCCGTGCAGAACCAGTTCTCGCCCGCGTTCCGGTCCAGCGAGCCGGAGCTGGAGCTGTGCCACGAGCTGGGGATCGCGTTCCTGCCGTGGAGCCCGCTGGGCGGCATGAGCGCCGCCGCGAAGCTCGGCGAGCGCTTCGCGGTGTTCGCCGACGTGGCCGGCGCGCACGGCGTGAGCCCGCAGCAGGTGTGCCTGGCGTGGATGCTCGCCAAGTCGCCGGTCGTGATCCCCATCCCGGGGTCGTCGCGGCCGGCGAGCATCCGCGACTCGGCCGCCGCGGTGCACCTGGTGCTCACCGACGAGGAGCTGAAGCGCCTGGACGGGTGACACCCGCCCGGATGCGGAACCGCTGCGGAAGCCCGACGATCTAGGCCAGGCGCACCAACGGTCTACGGCGAACGGGGGGCTCACCGATGAGGTTCCGCACCTGCCTGGCACACCTGGGCGCGGTCGCCATCACCCTGGCGATCGCGCCCGCCGCGCAAGCGCTGCCCGGGGGCTCCGCCGACCACCACGCCGGTTCCCAGATCGCCAAGCACGAGGGCTGGGGGCGTTCGGGCGACCCGCCGAGCGACGGCAAGGTGCACGGCATGGACGTGAGCAGCCACCAGGGTGACGTGGACTGGCCGCGGGCGTGGGCGGACGGTGCGCGGTTCGCCTACGTCAAGGCGACCGAGGGCACCGGGTACCGCAACCCGAAGTTCGCCCAGCAGTACAACGGCTCGTACGCCGTGGGGATGATCCGGGGGGCCTACCACTTCGCGCTGCCGGACCGGTCGTCCGGCCGCGAGCAGGCCGACTTCTTCGTGGACAACGGCGGCGGCTGGTCGGCAGACGGGAGGACCCTGCCCGGCGCCCTGGACATGGAGTACAACCCGTACGGGGACACGTGCTTCGGCCTGGACCAGGCCGCGATGGGCGCGTGGGTCAAGGGTTTCAGCGACCGGGTCCGCGAGCGCACCGGGCGCCACCCGGCGATCTACACGTCCACGAGCTGGTGGAACCGCTGCGTCGGCACGACGGAGTCCTTCGGCCACACCAACCCGTTGTGGGTGGCGCAGTACAACGACACCCTCGGCCCGCTGCCGCACGGGTGGAGCTACGAGACCATCTGGCAGTGGCAGGCGGCCGGGAAGTTCCCGGGCGACCAGAACCTGTTCAACGGCGGCGAGGAGCAGTTGCGGCGCTTCGCGCAGGGGTGACCCGGGCTACTCCGTTTTCGTGACCAATTAACACGAAGTATGGATATCCGGTTAGAACAGCGGCACACTGCCCAACGAGTCATCCCCTGCACTGGCTCGAAAGGTGTTCGCCATGAGAGCACTCCTCCGCGGCGCACTCGTCGCCGCGACCGCATTCACCCTGCTCACCACGGTTCTCACCCCCGCACAGGCCGCCCCCGCGGTCGACGACCACGCGATGGGCTCGCAGATCGCCAAGCACGAGGGCGGGGGCGACCGGCGGATCGTCATCGACACCGACCCGAGCGCCCAGGCGGTGGTCTACGGCATCGACGTCAGCAGCCACCAGGGCAACGTCGACTGGGCGTACTGGTGGGGCCAGGGCAAGCGGTTCGCCTACGTCAAGGCCACCGAGAGCACCACCTACCGCAACCCGTACTTCGCCCAGCAGTACAACGGTTCCTACAACGTCGGCATGATCCGCGGCGCCTACCACTTCGCCCTGCCCGACCGGTCCTCCGGCGCCACCCAGGCCGACTTCTTCGTCAACAACGGCGGCGGCTGGTCCCGCGACGGCAAGACCCTGCCCGGCGCGCTGGACATGGAGTACAACCCCTACGGCTCGACCTGCTACGGCCTCAGCCAGGCGTCGATGATCGCCTGGGTGCGGTCCTTCTCCGACCGGTACCACTACCGGACGGGCCGCTGGCCGGTCATCTACACGTCCACGAGCTGGTGGAACCAGTGCGCGCCCGGCGACTTCACCGCCACCAACCCGCTGTGGGTGGCGCGCTACGCGTCCACGGTCGGCACCCTGCCCTACCGGTGGAGCTACTACACGTTCTGGCAGTACTCGTCCTCGCCGATCGACCAGAACGTCTTCAACGGCGCCTACGATCGTTTGCAGGCCTTGGCCAACGGCTGAGCCCTCCGTCGAGCGGGTCGGGGAGACTCCGCACTCCCCGACCCGCTCAGGGTTCCGGGTTCAGGTCGATGACGACCTTCACGTCGTCCTCGTGCTTGTCGAGGGCTTCGGTGAAGCGGTCGAGGGGGACGCGGCGGGTCACGAGGCCACCCAGCCAGGTCCGGTCGGCCGCCGCGAGGGCCTCCGCCCCGGTGCGGTAGTCGGGCAGGCCGGCGTTGACCGTGCCGATGACCGCCTTGTTGTGCAGGACGATGCCGTCGAACACCGACGGGTCCAACGGGACCGGGCCGTGGTCGCCGGTCAGACCCGCGAGGACCGTGGTCGAGGAGCGGCGGGTGGTCTCCCAGACGAGCTGGGCCACGCCGGTGCACTCGATGGCGATGTCGATCTCGCCGACCTCGTCGACGTCCCGGTGGTAGTGGGCGCCCAGCGCCCGCACCAGATCCGGTTTCGGTCCTTTGTCGACACGGTCGAGCACGTGCACGTCGAGGCCGCGCTGGACGCCCAGGAGGGCCGCCAGCAAACCGATCGGGCCGGCCCCGGTGATCAGGACCGACCTCGGCTCGACGTGCGCCCGCGCGGACCGCTGCTCGGCCTGGGTCCACGCCTTGGCCACGATCGACGCGGGCTCGGTGAGCACACCGAGTTCGCCGAGGGTCGGGTCCAGGCGGACGGCGTACTTGGCCGGCACGGTCCACCGCTGCATCCCGTACCCGTCCAGCTCCTTGATGCCGCGCTCCTGGTACCGGCCGTTGCGGCAGAAGTCCCAGGCGTCCACGGCGCAGGCCGGGCACGGCTCGGGGTCCGGCCGCCGGACGACACCCGCGACCAGGTCCCCGGCGGCGAAGCCCGACCCGTCCGGTGCGGAGAGGACCCGCCCCACGGACTCGTGGAACGGCACGAAGCTGTCCCGACCGGGCGGGAGCCACCCGAAGCCGTCGCGGATGATCTCCACGTCGGTGCCGCACATGCCCACCAGCAGGCCCTGGACGACGACCTCGTCGGACGGCTCGACGACCTCCCGGTCCACCACCGTCGCCAGGTCGGGCTTGCCTGGCACCACCATCGCGGCCCGCACCGTGTCACCCACGGGACGAGAGGCTACGTCGCCCACCGCGACCCGACGACTCAGCGCACCGCCCTCCGCTCCTTGCTGGTGGCGCCGACCGGCGGCGAGCCGGCCGGGTGACGCCGGAGTTCCCAATGGCGACGCTGCGTGCCCGCCGATCGGATAACTTGTGGCCATGCGCCGTGCCGTGCCGCTCCTCGCCGCCGTGTTGCTCCTCGCGGGCTGCTCCGAGTCGACCACCGGCTCCCCGACCCCGGGCTCGCCGACCGGCGAGACCACCGCGTCGTCCGGCAAGCCGACCTCGACGTCCAAGGAAGCGGCCAAGCGCCCGAAGACGATCAACATCAAGGACGTCGACCCCTGCACCCTGCTGACCGACGCGCAGCGGGCCGAGCTGGGCCTCAACCGCCCGCCGCAGAAGAGCACGTCCACCGTCCACCAGTCGCCCAGCTGCGGCTTCGACCGCGAGGACCGCACCTGGGGCACCACGCTGGTGACCGCGACGAAGGCCGGCGTGGAGTTCTACACCGACGGCAGCTTCGACGCGGAGGCCCAGCAGCTCCAGGTCGCGGGCTTCCCCGCGGTGATCGCCAGCACCCCCAAGGACCAGACTTCCTGCTGGGTGGGTGTAGACGTGTCCGACGGTCAGATGGTGGTGACGCAGGTGACCAGCCTCAAGGGTGAGGTCCCCCAGGGCCGGCTGTGCGAGCTGGCGCAGCAGATCGCGGGCGCCGCCACGACCACCCTCGCGGCCCGGTGAAGTCGAGTAAAACTACTCGCTTTGCACGTGGAACCATCCACTCGCGTCATGCATCAGAGCTAGAGTCATCCCAAATGCACACGCTGGGGTATGTGCAGCACTACAGGAGGGTGTGCCGTGTTCATCGCGGATGGTGGTGGCGGGGGTACCACGGATACTCCGCCGGCGTACAGCGGGACGCAGCAGAAGCTGCACGTCGACCCGACGGCGATCCCCGAGGCCAAGAAGGTGTTCACGGAGGCCCTTGACCGCCTGGACATCCAGTTGCGCGACGCGCGCGACGCGCTGTGGGCGAAGAACTGGGCCGGTGACCCGGTGAGCAAGGAGACCGCGCAGAAGTTCAACCAGGACACCTTCGAGGCTGGTGACTCCGCGGCCCTCACCGCGATCATGAAGTACCGCGAGCAGCTCGACGGCGTGATCAAGCAGCTCCAGGCCATCGAGGACGACTACCGCCGCGTGGAGGGTGACAACGTCGCCTCCTGGGGACGCGTCAAGCGCGACTGACCACCAACCACAGACTGATGGACAACGCACCCGAGGGGGGCGAGCACGATGGGTGACCACCGCTGGCGCGGGTATGCCCACCCCGATCTGCACCGCATGATCAACGAAGGCCCGGGCGTCGCCGCCTCCCGTCCCATCGAGGACAAGTGGAAGGCGCTCTCCGACACCCTGGCCGACATCGACGAGTCGATCCACCGCGGCCTGGACAAGCTGGGCGCGAAGTGGGAGGGCTCGACCGCCGACGAGACCCAGAAGGCGCTGTCGCCGCTGGCGCAGTGGGCCGGGGACGCCAAGACGGGCTCGGACACGATGAAGGCTTCCGCGCAGCTCCAGGCGGACTACATCGCGGACGCCCGCAAGGAGATGCCCGAGCCGGTCAAGGTGACCACCGAGGCCCCGTCGACCGGGGACAAGATCCTCGGCGCGCTGACCGGCCCGGCCGGGATGATGCACGTCATCCAGCAGCAGAAGGACCACGAGGCCCAGGAAGCCCGGCAGGACAACGCCGAGGCCAAGGCCGTCGAGGTGATGAACAACTACCAGTCCAGCAGCGAGTGGAACTCCAACACGCTGGGCGAGTTCGTCCCCCCGCCGCAGGTCGTCGTGGACACCCCGCCGCCCGGTGGCCAGCAGGGCTACAACAACAGCAGCGCGAACTACACCACCACGCCGTCGTGGACGGCCCCGGGTGACGGCAACGGCACCACGCGCCCGTCGTGGACGCCGCCGCCCACCCAGCCGCCGACGGCCCAGCCGCCGACGTTCCCCAGCGGCACCACCAACCCGTCCTGGGTCAGCCCGACCCCGGCACCCACCCCGCCTCCGGTCACGCCGACGCCCACGCCGCCCATCGGTGGTCTGCCCCCGGGCAACCCGCCGACCGGCCCCGTGCCGCCCGGTGGTGGCTGGAAGCCGCCGACGAACCCGCCCGGTGGCCCCAAGCCGCCGATGCCGCCGCACGGTTCCGGGCCGAACCGGCCGGGGATGCCGGCGCGTCCGGGTATGCCCGGCATGCCGGGCGGTCCCGGTGGTCCTGGTGGCCCCGGTGGTCCTGGTGGTCCGAACGGCGCTGGTCGCGGCTTCGGTCCCGGCGGTCCGGGCATGCCCGGTGGCCCGGGCATGGGCAACCCCAACGGGATGCCCGGTCGCGGTGGCATGGCCGGTGTCGGCGGCTTCGGCCCCGGCGCGGGCGGCCCCGGCGGCCCCGGTGGTCGTCCCGGCGGTCCGGGTCAGGGCATGGGCGCGGGTGGCGCGGCCGGCCACGGCGCGAACGGCGAGGACGACATCGAGCACAAGGCCGCCGACTACCTGGTCGAGACGGACGACGTGTTCGGCGACGACCGCCTCGTCGCACCGCCGGTGATCGGCGAGACCCCGCAGTAGTTCGACCAGTCTGGCGTCCAGGCCGGGACCTCTTCGCGGGTCCCGGCCTGGACTGGCAACAGGGCTCCATCGTCGGGGTGGGGCCGGTGCTCGGGTGACGTGGAGCAGCAGCAGTGACCATTTTCGGGGGGCAGGCCGAGAGGGAGCCGATCACCCTCTCCGCCGAGGAGTTCGACGTCCTGTGGGAGCGGCTCGACGTCGGGCCGATGCCGCTGGTGATCAAGGTGCCGTCGCCGGGCAAGACCCACCAGGAGCGGGCCGACCTGGAACGCCGCGTGTGGCAGGCCGTCGGTGCGCGGGGTTTGGGCGGCCCGACCGGGCTGCACCCCGAGTTGGACTACCTGCTGCGCCAGTTCGTGCGGCCGGAGCGCGAGGTCGACGGCCGGATCTGGGTCGGGCGCAGCGTGCGCGTGCTCGGGGTGGCCAACGGCGACCACGGCGCGGTCGCGACCCTGACCGACAACCAGCTGACGTTCCGCCGCGCCGCCGGCAGCGGCCTGCCCAGCGCGGTGCTCGGAACGCTGCCCGCACACCCGTCCGGCACCGGCCACTCGGTGACCATGCCCAGCGCAGACCTGGAGAAGGCGGTGAAGAACTCCGACGGTTCCCCCAAGAGCCTGGAGAACTCGCTGCGCAACCACGGCGTGCGCCAGGAGGACGCGACGACCCTGGTGAAGATGTTCACCGGCCTGGTCCACACCGGCAACTTCGGCGCCGCGGCCCGCGACAAGTACGGCAAGCGCTGCCGACCCGACCGCGTGGTGGCGTTCTTCGACACGGAGGACGGGCGGTACTTGCAGCAGCGCCGGGCGTCCAACGGGTCGGAACCGTGGAGCACCTTCACACCGACCGACGGCCGCCGGCTGACGCACCAGGTCGAGGAACTGCTGGCGGAAGCCGTACGCGCAGCCAAGATCTAACGCCCGCCCCCACTAGCTCGCACCGCCACTTGCGCGCGCCACCGCTCGCGCCCGCCACCACCCGCTCGCACCACCACCCGCTCGCACCACCGCTCGCACGCACCGCCGCTCGCGCGCCACCGCTCGCACGCACCGCCGCTCGCGCGCCACCGCTCGCACGCACCGCCGCTCGCGCGCCACCGCTCGCACGCAC
>NZ_JBBEGC010000109.1:0-10733 GCF_037401995.1 Saccharothrix sp. CCNWYY140 | reverse complement strand
CGCCGCTCGCGCGCCACCGCTCGCACGCGCCACCACTCACGCCCTGCCGTTCGCCGACCGCCGCTCGCCGAACCGCCACCACTCAGGCCGGGCCGCTGGTTGGCGGTCGGTCGTCGGGGGCTGCCGTTCGTTGAGGGCTGCCGCTGTTGGGCGCTGCCGCTGTTGGGCGCTGCCGCTGTTGGGCGCTGCCGCTGCCGAGGATCGCCGCTCGTTGGGGCCGGCCTCCGGCCCCCGTCTCCATTGTCCCACGCGGGTACGACAATCCTGCCGAAGCGCCCCCTGGGGCTCATTCTCCCACCGCGGTACGACATTCCGGCTGAAGTCCCCCCGGGGCTCATTGTCCCGCGGAGCACCGACAACGCCGTGCTGCCTGCTTGCCGAGACCTTCCAAGGGCTGGTGTTCGCGGCGTCCTTGGGGTTTGATCTGGGCACCGCTGCCGCCCCCTTGCACGAGGAGACGGCCAGATGACCATCGAGCGAAGGCAGTTCCTGATCGGGTCGGGAGCGGCTCTACTCGGTACCGCGGTGTTCGCCGGCGCCGCGCACGCAGAACCCGTCGGGCTGTGGCGGGAGTTCGTCGCCGATCCGTACGCCCACCCGCGCATCCCCAACGTCGCCTTCGCCGGGTACCGCACCGGGCAGCGTCCGCCGCGTCCCGCGGTGCGGGCGAACGTCCTGCGGTACGGGGCCGAACCGGACGGGTCCGTCGACGCCTCCGCCGCCATCAACCGGGCCATCGAGGACGTCGGGCGCGCTGGCGGTGGTGTGGTGTTGGTGCCTGCCGGGACCTACCGGATCGACGACATCATCCGCATCGGTTACTCCAACGTCGTACTCCGCGGTGTGGGCAGTGAGCGCACGACCCTGTTCGCCACGCGGTCGCTGGAAGAAATCGTCGGGATCAACCGCAGTCGGTACGGCGGCACCAGTTCGGCCTGGAGTTGGAGTGGCGGACTGGTGTGGGTGTGCCACCGGGACCGGTACCGCGCGCTGGTCGACGCGATCAAAGCGCAGCGCTGGCCGTTCGAGGGGTGGACCGGTAACAGCGGTGGCGAGACCACGGAGCTGGCGCGAGTCGTCGAGCACGCGGACCGGGGTGCGTTCACGTTGACCGTTGCCGACGCACACAAAATCCGTGCGGGGCAACGGGTTCTGCTGCAACTCGACGACGACGGCGACTACGGGCTGTTCAAGCACATGTGCGGCGACATCCCCGGCACCCACGCCTACCGCTGGAGCGACAAGGCGAAACTCCTGTCCTACCGGCCTTTCCTGTGGCCGGTACGCGTGGAGTCGGTGCACGGCAACGAAGTCCGCCTCGCCCAGCCGCTGCCACTCGACGCCCGCCCGTCCTTCCATCCCCGCCTGACCACCCTCGCCCCACCGATCACCGGCGCCGGCGTCGAAGGCCTGACGATCCGCATGGTGAAGACCGCCCGCCCCGCCCACCTCCAGGACAAGGGGTACAACGGCCTGGTGTTCCAGTGCGCCTGGGACTGCTGGGCCGACGACGTGTCCGTTGTGGACAGCGACAACGGCTTCCTCCTGGTCTCCGCCAAGGGCGTCTCGCTCCTGCGCACCCGCGTGACAGGCCGAGGCCAGCACCACTCGTACGCCTGCCGCGAGCAGTCGCACGACAACCTGGTCCGGGACTTCGCGATCGGCGCGTTCACCGAACCGCCCACCCCGGGATCGGGCCACCACGGCATCAACGTGGAAGGCCTGTCGTGCGGCAACGTCTGGTCGCGGGGACGCATGGACGCCGGCACCTTCGACACCCACCGCGGTCTGCCGTTCGCCAACGTCCGGACCGACGTGACGATCCACAACGACGGCGCGCACGGCGGCTCGGCCGACGCCGGACCGTTGTACGGGGCCAGGTTCACGCACTGGAACGTCACCGTGCTCAACGGTCGCGCGGGCTGCGTGAAGATCGACCACGTGGCACCGCTGAGCGCCACGGTCGGCATCAGCGAGGTCACCGAGTTCGGCCAGGTCGACAAACCGGACTTCACCGGCCCCCTCGACTCGGTCCTGGAGTCCTACGGCACGCCGGTCGAACCCCGCGACCTGTACCAGGCCCAGCGCGCCCTGCGCCGGCGCTAACCTGGTCGGATGCCCCCCAAACCCGTCGACCCGAACGAGCTGCGCACCGCCGTGGCCGCCGTCCTGCCCTGGCTTTCGGGCGAGGCGGACCGCCCGGACCGCCCGGTCCTGGCCGCGGCGGTGAAGCTCAGCCTGCGCACCCTGGAACAGCTCGCGCCGGGGCGCAGCGTCGAGGTCCGGGTCCCGCCGTTCGCGGCGGTGCAGTGCGTGGCCGGTCCCCGCCACACCCGCGGCACCCCGCCGAACGTGGTGGAGACCGACCCGGAGACGTGGCTGCTCCTGGCCACCGGCCGCCTGGACTGGTCGGAGGCGCTGGAGGGGGCGAAGGTGACGGCGTCGGGCAGCAGGGCGGACCTCTCCGCCCTGCTCCCGGTCGTGCGGATCTAGCGCACCCACGTTCTCGCTAAGCTCGGCGGTGTGAAGGCGCTGAGGATCGGTGTGGTCGTGGCGGCGGTCGGCGTGCTCCTCGCGGGCTGCGGCACCGAGTGGGAGGGCGACGCCCACTTCAAGGTGCTGCGGATCGTCCCGGACCCGAAGGGCGAGGCGTCCACCAGGGTCGGGATGGAGCTGACCGAGGACTTGAAGGGTGACGCCGCGCCGGGCAAGGGCACCTACGGCGCGGACATCGACCAGTACCCGCCCGACATCAAGGTCGGCGACGAGGTGATCTGCAAGATCCGCCGCTGGGACGACAACGGCTTCGACGGCGTCGACCCGCAGGTCGAAGTGAGTTCCTGCCGCAAGGCGTGATGCGCCGACCCGGGTCGGCGCACCACCGCCCGGATCAGAACCAGGAACCCACGGTCTTGTCCCAGGCGCCCTTCGCGCCCTCGACGATGTCCCGACCGCCTTCGACCACGTCGCCGATGCCGCCGACGACCACGTCGACGGTGTCGTTGACGACCTCCTTGCCCGTGTTGACCAGGCCGGTGCCGGCGTCGGACCAGTTGCCGTGCCAGGCGTCGCGGCCGGCGTTGTAGAGACCGGAACCCGCGTCCACCACCAGGTCCGCGGCACCGACCGCGGTGCCGCTCAGGACGTCGATCACGGGGCCGACGCCCGGGATGTGCGAGCCGGGCAGCGACGGGCCGAGCGGGTTGTCGTGCCACTTCTGCTCGGTCACCGAGCCGCCGTCGCCGGTGGCGATCTTGGCCAGGTTGCTCAGGGACTCCGAGTTCTCGGCGTAGTACTGCGAGTGCGCGCCCAGAGCGGACGCGCCGTCGCTGGTGCCGAACGTCTTCGCGCCGAAACGGTCGTCGTACGGGCCGATGGACGAGCCGTCCTGGGTGAACCAGCTGGAGCTGGTGCCCTGCACGACCGGGTCGTGCTCGGTCGCGCCGACGTAGACGTGGCCCGGGCCGGCGGAGAGCTGGTTGACGTTGGACGCGCCGACACCCGGCGAGCCGACGAACGCGATGTCGTCGGCCGCGAGGCCGTTCATGCCCGCGTAGCCGACGGTGGTGGAGCCGTAGGAGTGGCCGATCACGGTGAGGTGCTGGCGGTTGCCCGCGGCCTCGGCCGCCGCCCGGTACCCGTTGACGTCGGCGACCAGGTTCGCGCCGCCCTCGCGGGCCTGTGCCGGGTTGTCGACCTCGCCGGGCGACCAGCCGGGGGCGTCGTAGCCGAGCCACTGGATGGTGGCGTTGCCGTTCGGGCCCATCTGCTCGCGCAGGTTGCCGGCCTGGCCGATCGAGAAGCTGTCGAGGGTCGAGCCGGTGCCCGGCACGGCCACCGCGAGGTTCTTGGCGGTGTCGGGGTTGCCGTAGGCGATCGCGGTCGCGCCGTCACCGCGCGGGCCGTAGGGGTCCCAGGCCATGATCCGGACGTCCGGCGTGCCGTCGGGCTTCAGCCAGTTGCGGTCGCGGGCGAACTCGTCGGCCTGGTCGATGCTCTTCTGGACCTTCTCCGCGTTGTCGGCCTTGGTCTGGGCGACGTCCCGCTTCTCGGACAGGTCCGCGTACTGCGGGTCGTTCTTGAGCTTGGTCAGGTCGTCGGAGTTGTTCGGGTCCAGCCCCAGCTCGCGCGCACGGGCGTCCATCTGCGCCTGGAGCTGGTCGGCCTCCGCGCCGAACCGCTGGAGGTCGTCCTTGATGCGGGCGCGGTTGGCGGTGTCGAGGACCTCGGACGGCAGGCCGCGCAGCCGGCCCAGTTCCTGGAACTTGGTGCGCAGCAGCTCGTCCTGCTGCTCCTTGGTCAGCGACTTCCACCACTCGGCGACCTTCTTCGGGTCGGTGCCCGGCGGCGGGACGGTGGCGCTGGTGCGCATCGCCTGCACGGCGGAGTTCCAGCCCGCGTCCTTCGCCGCGACCTCCTGGAAGGCCGGGCGGACGCCGGACAGGGCCTTGGCGTAGGAGCGCAGGACGTTCTCGTAGCCGTTCTTGACGTTGGTCAGCTGCTCGTTGACCTTGTTCGCCAGCTCGCGGGTCTGGGCCTCGTCCAGCGCCGGGGAACGGCCGCGCCAGAAGTCGATGAGCTGGTCCGCGCTGCCGCGCATCTGCCCGTACGCGCGGGACGCGGCCTGCACGATGTCGATGCCCGCGCCCAGGCGTTCGCCGGCGACGGTGGCGGACTTCGTGGACAGGTCCGCACGTGCGCCGAACTTCGTGGCGGACTCGCCCTGCCACGTGGCGGTCGCGGTCTGGCCGCCGGACGTGACGGCCTGGCCCGCCCGGCCCACCGCGCTCTGCGCCCCGCTGATGGGATCCGCGGCGGCGGCGATGCGGCCCGCGTCGCCCGACGCGAGCTGCCCGTACAGGACCTCCGGGTCGACGTAGCTCACGCGAGGCCACCTTCCAGGGAGCGGAACGAGTTCTGGGAGTCGTCCTCGGCGCGCTGGTAGGAGTCGGCGTTCTCGTTCAGGCCGTCGCCCGCGTCGCGGTACCAGGCACCGCCGCGGCGCAGGTCGTCGGACTGCTCGCCGGCCCACTTGGCCAGGGCGTCGGCGAACTCGGCGGCGGCGGCGACCTCGCCCAGCGCGCCCGCGTCCAGCCGCAGCATGGAGATCATCTCCGCGCCGTCGCCCGCCGCGTCCGCACCCTCGTGGAACTGCTTGGACGCCGCGCGCAACGTCTCTGGTCGCACACCGAACACGGTTCCCCACCCTTCGTGCCGCACAGCCGCTGGACCCTCCGACGCAGGACGATCACGCCCGGTTCCCGGAAACGTGAGCGTCGATGCGGAACCATGTCCGGCGTGGCCGCGTCGGTTGGGGCGGCGAGAGAACACGGGAGGCACTCAAAGTGGCTGGCTGGAACCCGCAGCGGTGGACGGCGAAGTTCGAGGAACAAGCCGCGATGTTCCGCGCGGCGGTCGGGAAGGCCGACCCCGAGGCCAAGGTGCCGAGTTGCCCCGGCTGGACGTTCACCGAGCTGACCCTGCACGTCGGGCGCTTCCTCCAGACCTCCCTGGAGTACCTGCGCAGCGGCAGCACGGTTCGGCTGAACCTGCCGCCCGCGCCGCAGGACGTCGTCCCCTTGGAGTACCTGGACGCGCAGCTCGCGCTGGCCGCCGAGGTGCTGCCGGCCGTCCCCGGCAACCGCCCCGCCTGGACGTTCTCGCCCGCGTCCCCCGACCTGGCCTGGGTCTGGCACCGCCGCATCGCGCACGAGCTGGACCTGCGCCGTTGGGACGCCCAGGCCGCCCTGCGCGAGCTGGTCACCGGCGACACCGACTTCGCCGTGGACGGCATCGAGGAGTCCCTGGGCATCCTGCTGGCCGCCAAGTACGCCACCGACGTCCCGCCGACCGCCAAGGGCACCGCGTTCATCCAGCTCACCGACGTCCCCGAGGCGTGGGTGGTCACCCTGGAGCCCGGCGTGGTCCCGGAGCTGCGCGCCGCCTGGCCCGGCGAGGAGACCGACCTCCAGATCACCGGGGAAGCCCAGATCGTGCACTACGGCCTGTGGGGTCGCCTGCCGCTCAAGGCAACTGGTGACAAGAACGTGCTCAACGTGCTCAAACTGGACTGACCGGGGTGTGTTTGCCCACATCCACCGGGTCCTGATGGGGGTGGTTCACCCCCCGTTCGCCTTACACTCGGACGTGCAGCCCCGCCCGCGTCGCTAGGGAGCACTCGGTGGTCACCGACCAGTCAGCAGCCGGCCGCACCGATACCGAGCAGGAGCCCCGCGAGGAATGCGGGGTGTTCGGTGTCTGGGCGCCCGGTGAAGAGGTCGCCAAACTCACCTACTACGGCCTGTACGCGTTGCAGCACCGCGGTCAGGAAGCCGCCGGCATCTCCGTCGGCGACGGCAGCCAGGTCGTCGTCTTCAAGGACCTGGGCCTGGTCAGCCAGGTGTTCGACGAACAGGTTCTCCAGAGCCTGCGCGGCCACGTCGCCGTCGGCCACTGCCGCTACTCCACCACCGGCTCCACCACCTGGGAGAACGCCCAGCCGACGTTCCGCACCACCGCCACCGGCTCCGGCCTGTCGCTGGGCCACAACGGCAACCTGGTCAACACCGCCGAGCTGCTGGTCAAGGCCCGCGAGCTGGGCGTGGACACCAGCCACGGCGCCACCACCGACTCCGACCTGGTGTGCGGGCTGCTCGCGGCGCAGGCCGCGGACATCGGCATCGAGCAGGCCGCCATGCAACTGCTGCCGACCCTGCGCGGCGCGTTCTGCCTCACCTTCTCCGACGAGTCCACCCTGTACGCGGCGCGCGACCCGCACGGCGTCCGCCCGCTGGTGCTGGGCCGGCTGGAGCGCGGCTGGGTCGTGGCCAGCGAGACCGCGGCCCTGGACATCGTCGGCGCCTCGTTCGTCCGCGAGGTCGAGCCCGGCGAGCTGATCGCGATCGACGAGAACGGCCTGCGCTCCTCGCGGTTCGCCAACCCCGAGCCCAAGGGCTGCATCTTCGAGTACGTCTACCTGGCCCGCCCGGACACCTCGATCGCCGGCCGGTCCGTGCACGCCACCCGCGTCGAGATCGGCCGCCGCCTGGCCCAAGAGCACCCGGTGGAGGCCGACCTGGTCATCCCGGTGCCCGAGTCCGGCACGCCCGCCGCCATCGGCTACGCCCAGGCCTCCGGCATCCCCTACGGGTCCGGCCTGGTCAAGAACGCGTACGTGGGCCGCACGTTCATCCAGCCGTCGCAGACCATCCGGCAGCTGGGCATCCGGCTCAAGCTCAACCCGCTGCGGGACGTCATCCGCGGCAAGCGCCTGGTCGTCGTGGACGACTCGATCGTGCGCGGCAACACCCAGCGCGCCCTGGTCCGGATGCTGCGCGAGGCCGGCGCGGTCGAGGTGCACGTCCGCATCGCGTCCCCGCCGGTCAAGTGGCCGTGCTTCTACGGCATCGACTTCGCCTCCCGCGCCGAACTGGTCGCCAACGGCCTGGACACCGACGGCATCCGCCGGTCCATCGGCTCCGACTCGCTGGGCTACGTGTCGCTGGAGCAGCTCGTCGCGGCCACCGAACAGCCCAAGACGCGGCTGTGCTCGGCGTGCTTCGACGGCGACTACCCCATCCCGCTGCCCGAGGACGCCCTGATCGGCAAGCACCTCCTGGAGGGCATCCGGGGCGTGGCGGGCTCGGCGGCTCCCGTTCTGGCGAACGGGTACGGTGCCGAGGACGCCTTGCGGCGTCCCTGACAGACCTGCCCGCACAACATGAGAGCCAGTGACGTGACCGACACCCCCAAGGCCACTTACGCCGCCGCCGGAGTCAGCATCACCGCAGGTGACGAGGCGGTGGAGAAGCTCAAGCCGTGGGCGGCGAAGGCGCAGCGGCCCGAGGTGCTCGGCGGCATCGGCGGGTTCGCGGGCCTGTTCAAGCTGCGCCTGGACCGCTGGAAGGAGCCGGTGCTCGCGTCGTCCACCGACGGCGTCGGCACCAAGATCGCGGTCGCCCAGGCGCTGGACAAGCACGACACCGTCGGCATCGACCTGGTCGCGATGGTCGTGGACGACCTCGTGGTGTGCGGCGCGGAGCCGCTGTTCCTCCAGGACTACATCGCCATCGGCAAGGTCGTGCCGGAGAAGGTCGCGGCGCTGGTCAAGGGCATCGCGGAGGGCTGCGTCCAGGCCGGCTGCGCGCTGCTGGGCGGCGAGACCGCCGAGCACCCGGGCCTGATGGGCGAGAACGACTACGACATCTCCGGCACCGGCGTGGGCGTCGTCGAGGCGTCCGCGATGCTCGGGCCGGACCGCGTGCGCGACGGCGACGTCGTCATCGCGATGGGCTCCTCCGGGCTGCACTCGAACGGGTACTCCCTGGCCCGGCACGTGCTGCTGGACATCGGCCGCATGCCGCTGTCCGGGCACGTCGAGGAGTTCGGCCGCACCCTCGGCGAGGAGTTGCTGGAGCCCACCCGCATCTACGCCAAGGACTGCCTGGCGCTGGCCGCCGAGGCCGAGGTCCGGACCTTCGCGCACGTCACCGGCGGTGGCCTGGCGGCGAACCTGGCCCGGGTGCTGCCCGAGGGCCTGCACGCCACCCTGGAGCGCGGCACTTGGACGCCGGCGCCGGTGTTCCAGATGATCGCCCAGCGCGGCCGGGTGGAGCGCGAGGAGATGGAGAAGACGTTCAACATGGGCGTCGGCATGGTCGCCGTGGTCTCCCCGGAGGACGTCGACCGCGCCCTGGCCGTCCTGACCGCCCGCCACGTGCCCGCGTGGGTCCTGGGCGAGGTGCGCCGCTCCGAGGACGGCGTGACCGCGCTCGTCGGCGACCACCCGAGGTTCTAGAGGTCGTCGAGGCAACCCTTCGGGGTCCCGGTTCCGTATTGACCGGCGACCGAGGGAGGGGCGAGTGGAACGCGACCGCGAGTTCGCCGAGTTCGTCGCAGCCCGCGCACTGGTGCTGCGGCGAACCGCGTACCTGCTGTGCGGCGACTGGCACCGGGCCGAAGACCTGGTGCAGACCGCGTTGACCAAGCTGTACGTGGCCTGGCCGCGCGTCCGCAAGGACGGCGCGGTCGACGCCTACGCGCGCAAGACACTGGTCCGCGCGGCCATCGACGAGTCGCGGCGCGGTTTCCGCAGCCGGGAAACGGTCGTGGAGCGGCTGCCGGACACACCCGTGCCCGGCGCCGCTCCCGCCGACCCGGACGTCCGGGACGCGCTCGCGGCCCTGCCCAAGGGGCAACGGGCGGTCGTGGTCCTGCGCTACTGGGAGGACCTGAGCATCACCGAGACGGCCCGCCTCCTCGGTCGGTCCGAAGGCACCGTGAAGAGCCAGGCGGCGAAGGGTTTGGCCACGCTGCGGGAACTTCTCGGCCGCCACGTCTTCGAGGAGCAGCGATGACCGACATCAAGCAGACCCTGGAATCCGCGTTCGACGGCGAGCCCCCGCTCACCATCGACCTGCCGAAGATCATGAAGACCGGCAAGCGCCGCGTGACCGTCCGCCGCGTGGCCACCGGCGTCGCGGTCCTGGCCACCGTCACCGTCGTGTGCGTGCCCGCGATGCTCGGGTCGAGCGGGAGCGGCGGATCGGTGGAGGTGGCAGCGTCCCAACCGACGGTGTCCCTGACCACCACCGCCCCGCCCACGACCACCACCACACCGCAGGTGACCGAGACGACCAAGCCGGGCACGTCGGGCATCATCCCGCACTCGGGCGCGATGCCCCAGCCCCCGCGCCCGGTGACCGATGAGCGAGCGGCACAGCTGACCGCACTGCTGGCCGGCGCCCTGCCGGCAGGCGCCAAGGTCGCCCCGATCCCGGGCGACCCGATGACCCCGTGGACGTTCGCCGCGTCGGGCAACGAGTACAAGTCGGTCACCGAGGTCACCACGGCGGCCGGCCGGGGCATGGTGCTGGTCTACCTCATGCCGGGCGCCGAACCGAAGTGCGAGCCAGGCTGCGAGACCGTGCAACTACCCGACGGCCGCCTGGTGTTCCTGAGCAGGAGCGAGTTCGACGGCCGCACCCTACTCCTGGTGGACGTCGCCATCCCCGGCGGCCGTGTCCACGTGCAGGTGCACAACAGCAGCGACAAGGCCACCAGCAACGGCAACGCACCGTTGACGGCCGAGGAGGCCGTAAAGGTGGCGGCGATCCCCGGTCTGACGTTCTAACCTTGACGCCGTGGGCGAGGACCTGGTGGTGACGAGGACGCTGGTGGTACCAGCGGCCGAGTTGAGCGAACGCTTCTCCAGGTCCTCCGGCCCCGGCGGCCAGGGCGTGAACACGGCCGACAGCCGAGTAGAACTGTCCTTCGACCTGGCGACTTCCCCGGCCGTGCCGGAACACCTGAGAGCCCGGATGCTGGCCCGACTGGACAACCGCCTGGTAGACGGCGTCCTGACCATCGCGGCAAGCGAACACCGAACCCAACTCAAAAACCGCCAAGCAGCCCGAGAACGCCTGACCCGCCTCCTCCGCGACGCAGCAGCGCCACCCCCACCGAAACGCCGTCCAACGAAGCCGACCAAGGGCTCCCAGGAACGGCGAATCGCAGAAAAGAAACGCCGAGCCCAAACCAAACAGGGCCGCACCGGCCGCTGGGACTAGCCACACACGCCCCAGCCGCAACACCAGCCGCCCTCACGCAACACCAGCCTCCCCCACGGAGCACCCCCCCACCTCGCCGCAGCGCACCCGTGCTTTTCACGAAGCTGCCGCACGGCACACCTCTACCTGGGCTTCTTGCTTGTGTCATCCCCGTATGGCCTGCCC
>NZ_JBBEGC010000108.1:0-25551 GCF_037401995.1 Saccharothrix sp. CCNWYY140 | reverse complement strand
CTTCGGGCAGGCCATACGGGGATGACGGAAGAAGCCCAAGTTGGGAGGTCTGCTGCGCGAGCCCTTCGAAAAGCGCGCGCCCTCCGCGCCCTGCGGGCGCGGAGGGCTGTGCGGGGGACGGCAGAGCGTGCCTGTGCCTCTGCCGTCCCGACTTGCGCATCACTCGTCTAGACGTGGTCCCAGCAGTCGTCCTTGCCCGGCTTGGGTGTGTACCTGCCGATGGCTTCGACGTTGCCCGCCACGTCGATAGACCGGTACTCCACGTACTGCTTGCCGTCCGGTCGGACCTTGATCTCCCCGCCCCGGTAGATCTGCCACTTGCCGCCCGAGATCCGGTACTCCGTGCGGGCCACGCCCGACGTCGCGTCGGTGGCGGTCAGCTTGACCCGGGAGGGGGACGAGCCGCGCGTGGCCTTGGTGACGGGAGGTGCGGTGTCGACCTTGACCTCGATCGACTGCTCTGCGGCCGTGTTGCCGGCGGCGTCGGTTGCCCGGACTGCCACCCGGTGGGTGCCGTCGCCCACGGACACCGGACCCGTGTAAGGCGTCCACGGGCCGCCGTCCACGCGTTGCTCCAGCACCGTGCCGCCGGACGTGTCGTCGGTGGCCGCTGCCGACACCAGTGCCCGTTGCGTCCACCAGCCCTCGGGGCCGGGGGAGTTGTCCGTCTTCACGGTGAGGCGTGGTGCGGTGCGGTCGACCTTGATGGTGGTCGACTGCTCGGCGGAGACGTTGCCTGCCGCGTCGGTCGCCCGGAACGACACCACCCGCTCACCGTCGTCGGCGAAGGACAGCGGTGCGGTGTAAGGGTTCCAGTCGCCTGTGCCCACTCGGTACTCCACCCGCACCGCACCCGGCTGGTTGTCGGTCGCCGACGCGGTGACGGTCACCGGAGCGGTCCACCAGCCGCCCGCGCCCGGCGTCGCCGGGGCGGTGGTCACCGAGAGCACCGGAGCGGTTCGGTCGGTGGTCACGCGGAAGTGGGCGAACTTGGCGGGCTTGGTGGCGAGTTGGCCGCCGCCCAGGGCGAACAGGCCGATCCGCGCACCGGCCAGGCCCGCGTTGACCACGGGTTCCAGCGACGTCCACTGCTGTCCGTCGGCGCTGTAGGAGCCGGTGTAGGTGTTGCCGGACTTGGCCAGCCGCAGGTGCCACACGCCCCCGGTCACGGTGGCGCTGGGTTGCGGTTGGCCGACCACGTCACCGCTCTCGGTGCGCAGTTCCACGGCACGCTGGACGGGCGTGCCGGCCTCGTTGACGGCGAGGTGGTCCAGCTTCACGTAGTTCGCGTCGTCCAGGTAGGCGATCAGGCCCGCCTGCTGGTAGCGCTCGTCGAACGCCGACGCGTCCACCTCGGTCTCGATGACCCAGTCGCCTTCGGGCGCGCGCTGGAGGATGAAGTTGCCCGGGGCGTCGGTCGCGCCGCCGTAGATGTCACCGTTGCTGGTGTCGATGCGCAGGCTGCCGTCGGCGACGGCGTAGTGCGCCGGGTCGGGTCGGACGACGGCGTTCCAGCGGCACCCGTCCAGCGCGGCGCCGGTGAAGTCGTCGTCCGGGTCCACCGTCGCGGTGTCGTCGGGCACGATGCTGAACCAGTCGAACTCGGCGTCCACCACCGGGCGGTCGCCGCCGCCGCCGACCAGCGAGAGCAGGCCGATCTTCGGGTTCACCATGCCCGCCAACGCCTTGGTCTGCGGCATCGCGGTGAACGCCTGCCCGTCCGCGCTGTAGGACGCGGTCAGGTTGCTGCCGTCGCTGGTGAACCGGACCCACACGGTGTCGGGGTACTGCGCGCCCAGCGGCGCGGTGTTGGACTCGCCGACCTCGTTGGGCGAGCCGTTCTCCTCCCGGATGAACTGGAAGATCCGGTTCGCCGCGTCGTCGGTGTCCGACCGGCCCTCCAGCACCATCTTGGCGTAGTTGTCGTCGTCGCCGTAGATCACCAGACCGGCCTGCTGGTAGGCGCGCCGCGCGGGGAAGCGCAGCTTGGCCGTGGCCTGGAACGGCCCGGCCGGCAGGTCTTGGAGCACGATGTTGGGCGTGTTGTTGGTGGTGCCGTAGATGTCGGAGGACGCCGACGGGATCACCACGTTGCCGTCGCGCACCGCGAGCTGCTGGTTCTCCCGCACGACGGTGGTCCACCGGCCGCGGTCGAGCTCGCCGCCGAGGAAGTCGTCCGAGCGGCCGGAGAAGCAGGTCACGTCGGGGGAGCGGACGGTGATCGGGACGGTCTTCGTGCCGCTCGCGCCACGCGAGTCGGTCGCGGTGACCTTGGCGGTGAAGGTGCCCGGCGCGGTGTAGGTGTGGCTGACCGACGCGCCCGTGGCGGTGCCGCCGTCGCCGAACACCCACGTGTAGCTGATCGGGGTGTCGCCGTCGGGGTCGGTGGCCGACGCGGTGAAGTCGACCTCCAGGGGCGCGGTGCCCGTGGCGGTCGAGGTGCTGACGTCGACCACGGGGCGCTGGTTGTGCGTGACACCGCGACCGGCGAACTCCACCCAGTTGATGTTGGCCAGGTAGCCGGTCGTCGAGGTGCCTTCCGGCCTGCGGGTGACGAAGAACAGCTCGGACCCGGCCGGGACGTCGTCGGCGATCTCGGCGGTGACGGTGGTCCAGGTCTGCCAGCCGCCGGTGCCGGCGAAGGTCGCCGTGCCCGCGAGCGGGCCGTCCGGCGCGCCGACGCGGACCTCCAGGCGACCGCCGTCGGACGCGCCCGCGACGCGGAACCGCACCTGGTCGATGCCCTGGAGCGTGGCCGGGCGCAGCGCGAACCAGTCGCCGTCGGTGATGAACCCGATGTTCTGGCCGCCGCCGGTGTCGGTGGTGGTCTCCCGCTGCACGCCCGCCGAGTCCTCGCCGATGCCGTCCGCGGTGCGGCCGGTCGCCGTGTAGAACTCGGCTTCCTTGTGCTTGGGCTGGAGGACGAGGATCGACTCGCCGGTGAGCGGGGAGGCGTTGTCGCCGCCCTTGTCGGTGTACTTCGCGGTGAGGACGCCGAAGATGTTCGCGCCGACGTGGCCCTCGTCGCCCGACATCACCGCCAGGCCCTCGCAGCCGCGGTACTGCTCGTAGCCGTGGGAGTGCTCGTCGTGGCCCAGGGCGGGCTGGGTGATCACTTCCTGGCAGTCGACCGTGCCGTCCTCGGCGTCGGTGACGGTCACCTTGTAGGAGACCTGGTCGCCGAAGTCGATGAAACCACCGTCCGCCGGCGCGGTCAGCGTGACCACGGGCGGGGTGTTGCCGACGACGATCCGCACGTTGGCCACGGCGGACCGGCCGCCCGCGTCGGTGACGGTGAGCCGTGCGGTGTAGTCGCCGTTGACGGTGTAGGTGTGGGACGGCGCGGTCTCGGTGCTGTCGGTCGTGCCGTTGCCGTCGAAGTCCCACGCGAAGGTCAGCGCGTCGCCGTCGGGGTCGCGCGACCCGGCCGAGTCGAACCGGACGGTCAGCGGCGCGTGCCCGGAGGTCTTGTCCGCCTTGGCCACCGCGACCGGGGCGCGGTCGCCGCGCACGTAGTCGATGCGGTAGACGCCGCTGTCGGCGTTGTTGCCGCCGAAGCCCGAACCCCACTCGATGATGTACAGCGCGCCGTCCGGGCCGAACTGCATGGCGTGCACGCGGTTGAAGGCCATCCCGGGCAGCATCCGGTTGACGTCGAACACGCTCGTGCCGTCCGGCGAGAGCTGCAACGAGAACAGCCTGCCGTCGTTCCAGTCACCCCACATCGCTTTGCCGTCCCAGTAGGCCGGCCACTTGCGCGCGGACTCCAGGTTCGGGTCGTACCGGTAGGTGCCGCCGGCCATCGGCGCGCCGCTGCCGCCGATCTCGGGGTTGCCCGTGCTGGTCTTGCCCTGCCAGATCTTCGTGCCGATCGCGGCGGGCAAGTCGGTGATGCCGGTGTTGTTGGGGGAGTTGTTCACCGGCTTGGTGCAGTCGAACGTCGTCCCGGACGCGCCGGTCGCGAAGTCGTAGTCCACGTACGGGGTGTTGTCGCCCACGCAGTACGGCCAGCCGTAGAAACCGGGCCGGTCCACGATGTTCCACTCGACGCGACCGTCCGGACCGCGCTGCGGGTTGCTGCTGCCCGCGTCCGGGCCGTAGTCGGCGACCTGGAGCTTGTTGGTCAACGGGTCCAGGCCGATGCGGAACGGGTTGCGGAAGCCCATCGCGTAGATCTCGGGCCGGGTCTTCTCCGTGCCGGGCGGGAACATGTTGCCCGCCGGGACGGTGTAGGTGCCATCGGCCTGCGGGGTGATGCGCAGGATCTTGCCGTTGAGGTTGTTGCTGTTGGCCGAGGAGCGCTGCGAGTCCCAGGCGGAACGGCCGGGGGTCTCGTCCAGCGGCGTGTAGCCGTCCGAAGCGAACGGGTTGGTGTTGTCGCCGGTGGTGATGAACAGGTTGCCGTCGTTGTCGAACTCCAGCGCGCCGCCGGCGTGGCAGCACTGCTCGCGCTGGGTCGTGATGGTCAGCACGACCTTCTCGCTGCCGGGCACGATCGCGTCGCCTTGCAGGGTGAACCGGGAGACCCGGTCGACGGCCTCGGCCCCCGCGGGCGAGTAGTACAGGTACAAGTGGTTGGAGGTGGCGAAGTCCGGGGCCAGCGCGATGCCCAGGAGACCGAACTCCTGTCCGGTGTAGACGTTCAGCGTGCCCGCGGTGACCACCGCGCCGTTGGTCCGGACGACGCGGATCGCGCCGTTGCGGTCGATGTAGAACACGCGGCCGTCGTCGGCGATCGCGAGCTCCATCGGGTTGGCGGTGGTGTCGTCGAGCGTGACCTTCTCGAAGGCGTTGGTGCGGGTGGCCGTGCAGTCGGCGTCCACGGCGCCCGCCGCGGTCTGGATGCCCTTGAGCAGGTGGTCCAGGAAGGCCTGCTCGGCGTAGGACTCCTCGGTGTGGCCCAGGCCGGTGTACCAGGAGCGCCCGCCGTCGAAGTCCTGGCACCAGGAGATCGGGTGGCTGGAGCCCATCGAGCCGCCGCTGTAGGTGGTCTCGTCCAACTCGGCCAGCACGTGCGCCTTGGTGGAGGGGTCGGCGCGGTAGTTGTACCACTCGTCGAAGCGCTGCCACGCCTGCGGCAGCCCGGCGGTGGAGGGGTGCGCGGGGTCGGTGACCTTGATGGTCGCGTTCTGCGGCGCGGGGTGGTCGACGAAGTAGGCGCCCACGAGGTCGCCGTACCAGGCCCAGTCGTGCTCGGTGTCGGCGGCGGCGTGCACGCCCGCGTACCCGCCGCCCGCCTTGATGTAGCGCTCGAACGCGGCCTGCTGGGTCGCGTCGAGGACGTCTCCGGTGGTGGAGAGGAAGATCACGACCTCGTACTGGGCGAGGGTCGCGTCGGTGAACGCGGCGGCGTCGGCGGTGTTGTCCACGGTGAAGCCGTGTTGTTCGCCGAGCTGTTCGATCGCGGCGATGCCCGCCTCGATCGACGGGTGGCGGAAACCCGCGGTCTTGCTGAAGACGAGGGCCTTGAACGTCTCGTCACCGTGGCCCGGGTGGGCCTGCGCCGGCGCCGCGAAGGCGACCAACGACCCCAGCAACGCCATGACGACGGCGGTGACCGACCACCGTCTGTGGCCGCGCTCGGACGAACTCCCCATTGAGGACCTCCACTCGATGGGCGCGCTGAGTCGCCACCGATTAGTCAGTTGACTAAACAAATTAAAGAGCGGTTTTTGGTGGGGTCAAGATCTGGCGGATGTCCACAACTCGCCACTTTCCGACCTGCTGGAAAGCGGGAATACCGCATTCGGCGGCTTTACCCGCCTCCCTCGCCACCGGACACTACGCGCCGTTACGCTCCAAGGCAGCCGATCGACCGGGGGGACGTGTGGGCGCGACGGAGCTGTACGACGACATCGGCACGGGGTACTCGTTGGGCCGCCGCACCGATCCGCGGTGGATGTCAGCCATCTCGAATGCGCTCGGCACCGCGCGGTCGGTCGTGAACGTGGGTGCGGGGACCGGGAACTACGAGCCGCACGACCGGGCGGTGGTCGCCCTCGAACCGTCCACCGAGATGATCCGCCAACGACGGCCGGGTGTCGGACCGGCCGTGCGGGCGGTGGCCGAGGCGTTGCCGTTGCGGGACCACGCCGCCGACGCCGCGTTGGCCGTGCTCACCGTGCACCACTGGTCCGATTGGCGGGCCGGGCTCGCCGAGTTGCGCCGGGTGGCCCCTCGACGGGTGGTGCTGGCCTACGACACCCAGCGGCACACGCAGTACTGGTTCGTGCGCGAGTACGTGCCCGAGATCGCCGACCTGGAGCTGACCCGGCCCTCCGCCGACGACATCGCGCACGAGCTGGGTGCGGACAGCGTCACGCCCCTACCGCTGCCGTGGGACTTCACCGATGGCGTGTTCCCCGCGTACTGGCGACGCCCGGAGGCCTATCTGGACCCGCGGGTCCGCCGCGCCTGTTCCGCCTTGGCGCAGACGGATCCCGACGCCGTCGAGCGCGGGATCCGCCGGCTGCGCGAGGACCTGGACAGCGGGCGGTGGCACGAGGTGCACCGGGACCTGCTCGGCCTCGACCAGTGGGATGCGGGCTTCCGGCTGATCGTGTCGCACGGCTGAGACCCGTTGCTTTGTGTACATGTTGTTGTCACCCCACATGCATATGAAAATGTTTCACGTGCCCCCTACCCTCTCGTCGTCAGGCTCGAACGATCCAGGAGCGTGCGATGAGGGTGGCCCGACTGGCCATGTGTGTTGTTGTCGGCGTGGTGGTGGCGGTGTTCCCAGGGACGCCCGCCGTCGCGGCGCCGCCGTCCAGCGGGGCGTTCTCCGTCCTCAGCTACAACATCGCCGGACTGCCGGAAGGGCTGTCCAGCGGCAACCCCGAGGCCAACACGCCGATCATCGGCCAGCGGATCAGGCCTTACGACGTCGTGCACGTGCAGGAGGACTTCAACTACCACGCCTCCCTGTACGCCAACAACACCCACCCGCACCGCACGCCCACCAGCGGCGGCGTCCCGTTCGGCGACGGGCTCAACACCCTGTCCGACCACCCGTACTCGGACTTCACCCGCGACAAGTGGGACCGGTGCAACGGCACGGACTGCCTGACCCCCAAGGGTTTCACCTGGTCGCGCATCCGCGTGGCCGAGGGCGTGCTGATCGACTTCTACAACGTGCACGCCAACGCGGGCACCGCCGACGCCGACCTGACCGCCCGGCGCGCGAACATCAGTGAGCTGTCCCGGTTCATCACCGCCAACTCGGCGGGCAACGCGGTGGTCGTCGCGGGCGACACCAACACCCGCTACACCCGCGCCGACGACAACATCCGGGAACTGCTCACCGCCAACGGCCTGACCGACGCCTGGGTGCAGGAGGAGCGGGGCGGCGTGCCGCCCGCCGCCGGCAGCCCGGCGATCGTGTGCGACGACCAGACCGTCAGCGACGCGTGCGAGGTCGTCGACAAGATCCTCTTCCGCGGCAACCGGTACATCACGCTGAGCTTGAGCCGCTACAGCAACGAGAACGCGGCCTTCCGCACCGCCGACGACAAGATGCTGTCCGACCACTACCCGATCGCGGCGGACTTCCAGTGGTCGCTCAACCCCGCCCTGTCGCTCAGCGACGTGTTCGGCGGACCGCACGGCACGCCGTTCACCGACGTCGCCACGGTTCCCTTGGCGCAGCGGGTCACCGGGGTCGGCATCCGCACCGGGTCGCGCGTCGACCAGGTCGGGCTCACGTTCGCCGACGGCACGTCGTTCACCCACGGGGGTGCCGGCGGCACTGCGCAAAACCTGGCGTTGGCCCAGGGCGAGTACCTGAAGTCGGTCACGCTCCACTCGGCGCAGAAGGACGGCCACACCCGGATCTTCCGCACCGCCTTCACGACGAGCACCGGCCGCACGCTGGCCGGCGGCAGCGAGACCGGGAGTTCCGTCACCTACACCGCGCCCGCCGGGTGGCAGATCGCCGGGTTCCACGGCCGTGCCGGCGCCGAGATCGACTCGCTCGGCGTGATCTACACGAGGGTGGCGTGATGGCGGGGACCGATCGGCGCGGGTTCCTCATCGGCACCGGGCTCGCGGCCGGCGCGGTGCTCGGCGGCTCGCCGGCGCAGGCGGAGCGGCGGGACGGGCTCCTGTGGCTCGCCGGCGACCACCACATCCACAGCCAGTACAGCAACGACGCGATGTACCCGGTGGCCACGCAGGTGGAACGGGCGGCCCGGCACGGCCTGAGCTGGCTCACCATCACCGACCACGGCAACGTCCCGTTCGCGACCTACAGTGTCCCGCCGCTGGTATCCGACATCGCGGCGGCGCGGCGCGACGACGTCATGGTGTTCACCGGGCTGGAGTGGAACATCCCGGCCGGCGAGCACACCACGTTGATGCTCGCGCCCGGCCGGGACGAGGCCGGTCTGTTGCAGGAGTTCGTCACCAAGTTCGACGCCCGGGTCAACGGCACCCGCGACGGCACGCCCGCCAACGAGGCCATCGCGTTGCAGGCGCTGGAGTTCCTGAAGAAGGCTGTGGCCGACCGCCGCGTCGACGACGCCCTGGTGCTGCCCAACCACCCGTCCCGGCTGGGCATCAACTCCCCGCAGGAGACCCGGAACTGGCGGGACACCGCGCCCGGCATCGTGATCGGCATGGAGGGCGCGCCGGGTCACCAGGCGGCCGGGCTGCCCGCGCCGGGCATGGCCCGCGGTCGTGGCCTGTACGACTCGTCCCCGGGCAAGTTCTCCTTCCCCGGCTACCCCGTCGAGAGCTACCGCACGTGGGGCGGGTTCGACTGGACGACGGCCACCGTGGGCGGCCTGTGGGACAGCCTGCTCGCGGAGGGCAAGCCGTGGTGGATCACCACCACCTCGGACGGCCACCAGGGGTGCGGCGACTGGGTGAAGAACCCGGTCGACAAGCTGGACCAGCAGGGCTACGACAACGTGCCGTACGACAGCGAGGGGCACACGTTCACCAACACCGGCCGCTTCCCCGACCCGGTCAACGCCGGCCGCCCGATCACCGAGTACAGCTCCTTCCCGCCCGGCACCTACAACAAGACGTGGGTAGGCGTCACCCGCCGCGAGTACCGCGAGGTCATGCAGGCGATGCGGGCCGGCCGGATGTGGGTCTGCCTGGGCGATCTCGTGTCGGGCCTGGACGTGCGACTGCGCCCGCGCGGGTCGCACGGCGTGCCGATGGGCGGTACCGCTCGCGTGCGACGCGGTCAGGTCGTGGAGGTCGTGGTCAAGATCGACCTGGCGGAACGCCCGAACTACGCGGGCCTCCTGCCCAAGCTGGCCAGGGTCGACCTGATCGTCGGCCGGATCACCGGCCCCGCCGCCGACCGCTCGACGCTCCACGCGCCGGACACGAAGGTCGTGCGGTCGTGGGAGGTCCAGCAGCGCGGCGGCACGGTGGAGCTGGTGCACCGGATCACCGTGGACGGGCCGTTCTACGTGCGGGTCCGGGGCACGGATGGCAAGCGGAGCGCACCCGGGTACCACGGCGCGGCGGTCGACCCGGCCGGTCCGGCGATGGACGTCCTGGGCCAGGCAGACCCGTGGGAAGACCTGTGGTTCTACTCGAACCCGATCTTCGCCACGACCGACTGATCACCGCAGCTCGACCACGGTGGCACCGTGGGCGTCCAGGACCGCCAGCCGGTTGTCCGCGCCGAACGCCAAGCCGAGCACCGGTTCGTGCCAGTCCACGAACCGGCGCTCGTCGCTCTCGACGTCGACCACCGTGATGAGACCCGCGGTGGTCGCCACCGCGCACACCACGCGGCCGTGCAGCCGCCCGAACGCGACCTCCGGTCCGGAGAACAGGCCGGCGGGCACCGAGACCTCGCACCGCAGCTCGCCGGACACCACGTCCACCACTCGCACGGCGTCGCCTTCCTGGACGGCCACAAACCCTTCGTCACCCCACCGTACCGGGAGGCCCCCGGCCGGCCCGACCACGACCAGGGTGCCGTCCTCGACGTCCCACACGCGCTCCGTCGTGCCCGAGCCGCCCGCGGCCAGCACGGCGCGCCCGTCCAGAACACCGGCGGCCATCGCGCCTTCGGTCTGCCTCGGTGCCATCGTGAGACGGTCCGGGACCGCGCCCGTGGGGTCGATCCGCATCACCGCGCCCTGTTCGAAGCCCACGCAGAGGATCGCGCCGTCCGCGGTCCAGGCCAGCGCGGTGACCGCCGGGCCTGGGTCCGCGGCGACCGTCCCCTCGCCGTCCGGCGAGTAGGGGCTCCACCAGCCGCAACTGCCGTCCGCCCAGCCCAGCCCCAACACCGGCCACTCGCCCGAGTGCCCCCAGGAGAGGGCGCTGATCGCGCTGTCGACGATGGGTTCCGCGTGGTGGTCGCCGTCCTCCCACGTGTTCCACAGCCGCAGCACGCCGTCGGCGCAGCCCGCCGCCACGACCAGCCCGTCCTCGGCCACCACGGCGGCCAGGGCGCCGACCGCCGAACCCGTGCCGGGCAGCAGGTGCGTCCGAGCCCCGTCCGACAGGCGGTGCACGCGGACTGTGCCGTCCGCCGTGCCGACGACGAGCTGCCCGTCCTCGGCCGTCAGCGCGTGGACCGCTCCGCCCGTGCCCGTGATCACGCCAGGTCGGCTGAGGTCCGCCGGGTTCCACAGCTTGACCAGGCCGTCTGCTCCACCGGTCGCCAACCGGGTGCCGTCGGGGTGGCCGAACCACACCACGGCGTGCACCGGGCCGTCGTGCGCGTGCTCGATCGGCTCCTCGGGCAGCCAGGTGAGGCTCTCGCTGGGTGACCACAGCGTCAGCGAGCCGGACGTGCCACCCCGCGCGATGGCGGCACCCGGGGCGATGATCCCGATGGCCGCCACCGACTCGGCGTCGACGTCGAGGTGACGCGCCCTTCGACCCAGGTCGCCCAAGTGCGCCAGGGTCTCGCCGTCGAACGGCCTCAGCGTGTTGTCGACCGCGCACAGCACGGTGTCCCGGCCGTCGGCCACCGCCGTGCGGAGGTGGCGGACGGGGTGGCTCCAGTCGGGCAGGTCGAGCGTCCGGGACGTGCCGTCCGCGGCCCACAGCTCCACCTCGGCCGGCGAGGCGGCGATGACCAGGCGGTCGCCTTCGGGCAGCCGCACCCAGTCGAACAGCAGGCGGTGGTCGGGCCGGGGCGGCAGTTCGGCGAGCAGGGTGCCGGTGGTCTGGTCCCACAGGCGCACCTCGCCTTCGGGCGTGCGGGTGGCCAGAGCCGCAGCGCCCCAGGCGATGTCCATGACGACGTCGTCGTGCGCGCTGAACGACGAAGAGCCGTGCACGGTCACGCGGCCGTCGGTCGAACCGACCGCGAGCAGCCGCCCGGTGGGGTCCCACGTCATCGTGGTCGCCGGCGGCTCGGTCGGGGCGGTGGCGAAGTCGGACCAGAGCGCGACGCGACCGCTCGTCCCGGCGCACGCCAGCACCGGGCGTCCCGCCACCTCGCCCCAGGCCAGCGCCGTCACGCCGCCCGGCAGGCGCAGCGAGCGCGTCTCGCCGTCCCAGACCTGGGCGTCGCCATCGGGGGTGGCGGTGGCCAGCACGGTCCGGCCGTCGACCTCGCCCCACGCGAGGGGCGCGACGCCGGGGAAGGAGGCGAGCACCGTGCCGTCGAGGTCCCACAGCCGCACCAGTTCGTCCTCGGCCGAGCCCGCGAGCACGTCCCGGCCCTCCCAGCGGCCCCACGCGAGGTCGGTGACGATGCTCTCGGGCACGTCGATCCGCCCGATCTCCCGGCCGTCGGACGGGTCCCACAGCCGCAGGACGCAGCCGCCGCCGGGGCTGACGAACCGCCCGTCCCAGCCCACCCAGGTCCGCGGCCCGGTCAACAACCCGTTCGGGGCTTCCCCGAGCAGTTCGTCGTTGCCGCTGGTCACCAGCACCGGCCGGTCCGCCGGTCCGCCCAGCGCCACCGGACCGACCCAGACGTTGGTCGACAAGGTGAACAAGGGCATGCCGTCCGCCACCCGCCACGCCCGCACGTCACCGGACTCGGCGCGCAGCACCACCGGTTCGTCGAGGCGGCCCCACCCGCGGAAGTGGTCGGCGGCCAGGGTCCCGCGCGGTCCGGCGGGCAGGTCGTCGGTGGTCCACACGCGACCGGCCCCGGTGCCCCGCTCGACGACCTCGGGCCGGTCGGGCCGGTCGAGGTCGCGGAACTCCAGGGTGCCGTCGGCGTAGTCGGCGACCAGGACGGTCGTGCCGCCGCGCTCGACCCGGTCGAGTCCGACGAGCAGCGGCTTGCCGCCGAACGAGTCGAGCAGCGTGCCGTCGACCGGGTCCCAGCACAGGATCGCGCCGTCGACCTGGCCGCAGACCACCACCGGCTTGCCACCCAGCCGTGCCCAGGTCACCGCGCGCACCTGGAACGGGGTGCCGATCAGCACCAAGCCCGGGGTCGACCCGACCTCGGGCACGTGCACGGGCACGAAGGGCCGGCCCGGCGTGCGGAGGCGGTCGGCGACGGCGTGGTGGCCCAGGCGGCGGGCGACCAGTTCGAGGTGGGCGGCGTTGTGGTCGGGGGTGCCGGTGAGGGCGTGTGCGGCGGCGCGGTAGACGTCGGCGAATGCGCGGGCCTCCGGGCTTCGGACGCGGTCCAGCACGCGGACCAGGGCGTGGCGTTCGGCCACCACCAGGAAGTCCGGGTCGGTCACCAGGTCGTCCAGTGCTCCGGCTACGGCGGCGTGTGCGGCGAGGTGGCGGCGTGCGTAGTCGCGGGCGTGGCGCCAGCCGCCCCGTGTCCGGGTGTCCTCGACCAGGACTTCGGTGATCGTGCGTTCCACGAGGACCCCGCCGTCGAGGTCGCGCAGGTGGTCGGTCAGGGCCTGGTGGAACAGGGCGTACACCGGTTCGCCGTCGGAAGTGTGCCGCTCCAGCACGTAGGAGGTGGCGGTGCGCACTAGGTCGTCCAGGTCGGAGCGGCTCACCGTTCCGGTGTAGGCGCGGGCGACCGCCTCCCACAGGTCCAGCGGCAGGCCGGGGTGGCGGCCGTGGGCCACGAGCCGGAGCAGGGTCCGCGTCCGGTCGGGGTCGGGGAGCTGGGCCAGGTACTGCCGCATGGCCTCGTCCACGTCGGTGGGGAAGGACTGACCGGCGTCGGCCACCGGCTCTCGCGACCGGGCGTGCGCGGTGAGGCCCGCGACGAGGAAGCTCGACCCGCTGCGCCGGGCGATCGCCTCGGCCACCCGGCGCGCGGCGGCGGGCTCGGCGCGGTAGGTGCCCTCCAGCAGGAGGCCCTCGGCGTGCTCGACGAGGTCGGCCGGGTCGAAGAACGCGGGGTCGTCCAGGTCCGTGCGGGGTGCGTCGCCGAGTGCACGTAATAGCGAACTCCGGTGACCTGGCCGCGTGCCCACCAGGACCCGCACCAGCCCGGTGTCCGCGAGGGGACGCAGCAGCCGCACCGCGATGGCCCGCGCTTCGGCCGCCGTCACGGCCTCGTCCAGGGCGTCCACCACGACGACCATCGGCTCGCCCTGTTCGACCAGGTCCGCGATGAGCTCCTCCGGGTCGGCTGTGTGCCGGTGGAAGCGGGAGAGCGTCCGGCACGCGCCCGCGAGGTCCAGGCCGGTGCACCGGAACGCGAGGGACACCGCCCCGGCCAGTGCCTCGGACTCGTGGCGTGCCGGGTCCGCCAAGGCCACCAGTCGGGCCAGCACCGAGGACTTGCCCGCGCCGGGTCCGCCGGTCACCACGTGCAGCGGGTCGCCGCCGGTCACCCAGGCGACCAGCCGGTCCAGCGCGGCCCGCCGCCCGGTGAAGTGCTGCCCCGGCTGGGAATCGCGGTGCACGCCCCGGCTCCGGGGACCCCAGTGCGCCCGCAGGTCGGGGTCGTGGTCCAGCCGCCACCCCACCCACGGCCGCAGCGGTGGCCACAACCGGCGCAGGGCCTCCACCGGGATGGCGTAACCGGTGCGCAGGTCCCGCATTCCCTCGCGCGCGGCCACGATCCCCACGACCGCGCCGAACTCCTCGTCCCACAGCGGTGCGCCGGAGAACCCGCGGTCGACCGCGAACCCCACCGTCGACTCGGCCTGCACCTGCACCCACCCCGACCCCGCCGCCCCGACCACCACACCCCGCGCGATCACCCCGCCGTCGTGGCCGCGCGGGAAGCCGTGCACGCGGAAGTGGTGCCCGGCCGTGCCCGCCGAAACCCGCAGCGGGACAGGGGAAGCACCGGCCGGCGGCTCGGCGAGTTCCAGCACCGCCACGTCGTCGTCCGGGAAGAGCCCGCCGGGTAGGACGCGAGCGGTCAGGGGCGGGTGGTCCACGAACGGGAAGTCGACGGTCACCTCCGCCGCACCGCCGAGGACGTGCGCACAGGTGACGATGTGCCGGTCGGTGCACAACACACCACCGCCGACGAGTGCGCCCCGAATCCGCACCAGCCACGGCGGCCGTTCCCAGCCCGCCACTCAGAACCTCCCCAGATCGACCGCCGGAGGAGAAGTCGACCAGAACCGGCCCGCCGCCGCCAGTGGTGCCCGGCGGGTTGCGGCGCGGGCGGGGGCGGGTACACCCGGCGGGTGGCGTTGACGCCGGTCGCCGGTGGGTTCACCCCTTACGGCCCGTCCCACTGGGTCGTGCTGGGGTTGTTCGCGGTGGGCGCGGTGGGGTTGGTCGCGTTCGGGCGGGCGTACCGGGGGTCGGTGCGGGCCAGGCGGTTCGAGCGCGGGTTCGCGGTGGTCGTGTTGGCGCTGCACCTGGCGATCCAGGCCTACTTCACGACCCCGCCGCGGTGGGACATCACGCATTCGCTGCCCTTGCAGCTGTCCGACCTGGCCGGACCGATCGCCGCCATCGCCCTGTGGACGCACCGGCCGTGGGCCTGCGCCCTGACCTACTACTGGGGGCTGACGCTGAGCGTGCAGGCCCTGATCACGCCGGTCCTGCGCGGGCCGGACTTCCCGGACTGGCGGTTCCTGCTGTTCTGGGGCACCCACCTGTTCACGGTGTGGGCGGCGGTGTTCCTGACCTGGGGCGCCGGGATGCGGCCCGACTGGCGCGGCTACCGGCTCGCCGTCGTGGTGACCGTCGGCTGGGCCGCGGCGATGTTCCTGCTCAACCTCGCCCTCGGCTCGAACTACGGCTTCCTCAACCGCGCCCCGGAAACCGGCTCGGTGCTGGACCTGCTGGGCGACTGGCCGTGGTACCTGCTGCCCGAGGCGGCGCTGGTGCTCGGCGTGTGGGCGCTGATGACGCTGCCCTGGGCCGCCCGAAGGAGCTGACGCGGGCAACCAACCCGCACCGGCGTCGTTACCTCCACAACGGGGTTCACACCGCCGTGAACGCCCGACGAAGTGGAGGAGCCGATGCGCATCCTGACCACCCTCGCCGCGGTGGTGGCCGCCTCTCTCACAGCCGCCGTCCCCGTGACGGCTGCCGAGTCGCCGCAGCACATCTGCATCGCCGGGGTGCCCGAGACCGACCCGTTGGCGGCGGGGCCGGTGGACCTCTGCCTGACCGTGTTCAAGCCGGCGGGCGCGTCGAAGGACCACCGGGTGCCGGTGCTGCTGCACAGCCACGGCTGGGGCGGCAGCCGGACCTCCGCGCCCGGGTCGTTCCAGCGGTACCTCGACGCGGGCTTCGGCGTGGTGAGCATCGACCAGCGCGGCTTCGGGCAGAGCGGCGGCAAGGCGCACGTGCAGGACCCGGCGTTCGAGGGGGAGGACGTCATCCGGGTCGTGGACCACGTCGCCACGCTGGACTGGGTGCGCAAGACCGGCGCCGACGACCCGGTGCTGGGCGCGATCGGCGGCTCCTACGGCGGCGGCTACCAGTTCGCCGGCGCGTTCACCGAGATCATGAAGACCGGCCGCACGCGGTTCGACGCCCTCGCGCCGCAGATCACGTGGCACTCGTTGAACACCAGCCTCGCCCCGCGCGAGGTCGTCCGCACAACGTGGATCACCGCGCTGTACGCCGCCGGCCTGGACGCGCACACGACGACCGTCCACGCCGGCTACGCGGAAGGACTGCTCACCGGCGACTGGCCCGCCGCGATGGACGACTTCTTCCGCGACAACGGCCCGGCGTTCCACGTCGCGGCCGGGCGGCGGCTGGACATCCCGGTGCTGCTGCACCAAGGCCTCAGCGACAACCTCTTCCCGCTGGACGAGGCCATCGACAACTTCGACCGGGCGCTGACCCCACGAGCCCGGGCGCAAAGCCTGTTCGTCGGCTACAACGGCGGCCACGCGCTGCCCAACGCCGTCCCCGCCGGCTACGCCGTGCCCGGCGACGCGTGCCCCGCCCGCCTGGGCGTCACCGACTACGACACCCTGGAACTCCGGTTCTTCGCCGAGAACCTGCAAGGCGCGCCCCGCACACTGACCGGCCACGGCCGCTACCACCTGATGACCGCCGAGGGCGGCTGCGTCAGCGTGGACTCGGTCGCGCCGAACACGTCCTACCGCGTCCCCCACTTCGCGACCAGCACGGTCACCCCGCACGTGGTCAAGATCGCCGATGGCCCGCTGACCGTCGCCGGGTCGCCGTGGGTCGACGCCCGGGTCACCGCGCTGGGCCTGGACAGCCGGGCGTTCCTCGCGTTGAGCGTGGGCACCTCACCGTTGGATGCGAAGGTCATCCAGAACAACGTGCTGCCGCACCGGGAAGTGGGCCTGACCTTCGGGGCGCGGCGAAGCATCGAACTGCCTTCGGTAGCCGCGACGATCCCGGCGGGCCAGTCGCTGTTCCTCACTGTGAGCCCGGTGTCGGACATGTTCCTGTTGCACGGCAGCCGAACGCCGCACGCGATGGTGTTCGAGGACGTGGCCGTGCGGGTGCCGGTCGTGCGGTAAACCGAAGCGACAGCGGTGGTGCGGCGCTCCATGCTTTGTCCTGTCGGGCAGAACGATGTCGTGCGCCGGACCACCGCCACCGGTCGCACACGGCCAGAGGAGTGACAGTGGTCCGTCGGATGGCGGTTGCGGGCGCGTTGGCGGCGTTGGCGGTGAGCTTGGTGGGCGCGGCCCCCGGCCACGCGAGAACCGACGTGCCGGAGGTCGTGGTCGACCACGGCAGCGGGGGTTACGCGGTCATGCCCGGGTCGGGCACCGCGGTGGTGAAGGTGTCGTTGTCGGCTCCGCCGACGACCTCGACGACGCTGACCATCGCACGGGACGTGCCGAGCCCGGTGTTCGTCAGTTCGCGGCACACCCTGACCTTCACGCCGGCCGACTGGAACGTCCCGCAGTCCGTGCGGATGATCTCCTTGCAGGGCTTCGGGTTCGGCGAGTTCACCATCACCGGGCCGGGTGTCGTCGGCGGGGTGATCCGGGTGTACTCCAGCACGATCCCGTTGCCGCCCAACGTGAACCAGGCGTGCCGGGTCACGTTCTCCGTCCAGGGCTGGAACAACGGCTTCGCCATCACGGCGACCGTGACCAACACCGGCCCGACCCCCATCACCGACTGGACGTTGACCGCACTGTTCAACGGGAACGAGAAGGTGCACTCCGCGGGGACCCTCGACTGGGGGCAGTACGGCCGGGGCGCGGCGTTCAGCGCGCCGTCCTGGTCGCGCGGGCTCCAGCCCGGGCAGTCGGCGAGCCTGGGCTTCTGGGGCAGCACCACCCAGCCGATCTACGTCCCGTCCCTGCGCTGCTTCCCCGAGCCCTACCTGCTCCCGACGCCGACGCCGACCACCACGCCGACCCCGACCAGCACGCCGACGCCCGCCGGTCAGGTGGCGAGGACGTAACGGTCGAAACCCAGGCGCACCAGGCCTTCGTACGCGTCCCACACCTCGGGCGGGATGGGCATCGGGGCTTGGTAGCCGAGGTCCGCGTAGACCTTGATGCGTTGCAGGTCGCCGACGATCAGCTCGATCGTCCGGCGCTCCGAGGCGTCCCGCGCGGTGTACTCCGCGAACGACACGGGCGGGGTGCCGACCGACCAGTCGACCCCTGGCCACTGCGCGAGAGCGGTGGCCAGGGCGCGGCGGGCCATGTACGGCTTGGCCACCAGGATCGCGCTGGAGATCCGGATCCCGGCGCGGGTCAGGGCGGCGCGGCTGAGGGTGATGTTCTCGCCGGTGTTGGTCGCGGACTCCTCCAGCAGCATCGCGGAGCGGGGGACGCCGCGGTCGGCGGCCAGGTCCGCGAACACCGACGCCTCCGACCGGTCCCAGCCCTCGGTGACCTTGCCCCGGCCGCCGGAGAACACGACGAGCGGCGCGCGGCCGGCCGTCCACAGGTCGGCGGCGTGCTCGGCCACCCGCAGGTCGTGGCTGCCCAGGACGAGCAGGGCGTCGGCGGTGGTCGGCGGGTCGGCGAGGCGGTGGTAGTCCCACAGGACCTCGGCCAGGGCGCGGGCGTCGGCGGTGAGGGGAGGTTCGGTCACGCGTCCAGCCAGATGTAGGCCCCGAACCGCCCGCTGGGGCGGTCGCGGCGGTGGGAGAACAGCTCGGGCGACTCCATCGTGCACCGGCTGTCGTGCCGGACGTCCGCGACCCCGGCGGCGGCCAGCTGCGCCGCGACACCGGCCCGCACGTCGATCGCGGGCGTGCCCCGCCGGGTCGTCGACCGCGCTTCGGGCAGCAGCAAAGCGAACTCGTCGCGCATCTCGGCCGGTACCTCGTAGCACAGCCCACAGGCGGTGGGGCCGACCAGCGCGGTCATGCGACCCGGGACGGCGCCGTGCCCGACCATTGCCCGGACCAGGGCGGGCACCACACCCGCCGCCGTGCCGACCCGTCCCGAGTGCGCCGCGCCGACGATCCCCGCCTCCGCGTCCGCGATCAGGACGGGCGCGCAGTCGGCCACCAGCACCGCGAGCGCGAGGCCCGGCCGGTCGGTGAACACGGCGTCGAGCGGGGGAGAGGTGTGGCGGTGCGGTTCGGTCACGTAGGCGACGTCGGTGCCGTGCACCTGGTGCATGAACACCACCCGGTCGGGGTCGATGCCCAGTTCGGTCGCGGTCCGCCGGCGGTTGTGCCGCACGGTCTCCGGGTCGTCGCCGACCGCGCCACCGAGGTTGCGGGTGGCGAACGGGGCCTTGCCCACCCCGCCGGACCGGTCGGTGATGGCGACCCGCACCCGTTGCGCCAGGCGCGTCACGGGCGCCCCCCGAGGTCGTCGAGCAAGGTCAGGATCTCCTTCGCCTTGGCGTCACCGAGTTCAGCGGTCAGCGGCAGGGCCTGCGCCAGGTGCGCCCGAGCCCCGTCCACGTCGCCGACCCCGTGCAGGCAGCGGGCCACCTCGGCCAGCGCCGTGACCACGCCGCTGGTGCTGCTCACCTCGTCGCGGTAGACCGACAGCGCCTCGCGGGCCAGGTCGACCGCGTCCCGGCCCCGGCCCGCGCGCCGCACCACGGAGGCGAGTTCGGCGAGCGCGCCGCCCAGGCCGAACAGATCGCGGTTGGTCCGGTAGGTCTCCAGGGCGTCGCGCAGCTCGGCCTCGGCGTCGTCGTAGGCGCCGGTGTTGGCCTTGAGCCGGGCGGTGACCCGCCGCACGTCGGCCAGGCCGGCGGCGCTGTCCACGCCCGCGAAGATCTCGGCGGCCTCGGCCAGCAGCGGGAACGCCTCGTCCGTGCGGCCGGCGAGGTCGAGCGCGGAGGCCATGTTGTTCAGGGTGTTGGCGATACCGCGCTGGTCACCGGTGCCGCGGTAGATCGCCAGCGCGCGGGGGTAGTAGCGCAGCGCGGTGTCGTAGTCGCGGTGCAGCCGGTGGATCACCCCGATGTTGGCCAGGCTGCGGGCCTCCCCGAGCGCGTAGCCCAGCTCCCGGTACAGCTCGATGGCCCGCCCGTGGTGCTCCTGCGCGGCGGCGTAGGTGCCCTTGACCCGGTGCACCATCGCGATCATGTAGTGCGACTCGGCCTGGCCGAAGCGGTCGTCCAGGGCGATGTACTCGGCCAGCGCGTGTTCGTGGGTCTCCAGCGCGCGTTCGTACTTGCCGTTGCCCCGGTGGCACAGCCCGGCCCGGTTGAGCATGTCCGCCGCCGCGACCGGGTCGCCGAGCAGCGCGTAGGTCTCGCGTGCGCCGAGGAACCCGTCGACTGCCCCGGCGTGCTGGCCGCGAGCGCTGTTGATCTCGGCGACCCGCGCCGTCATGTCCGCCGTCGCCCGCCGGTCGTTGCTCAGGCTGGCCAGGCTCAACCCGAGCGCGTAGCTGTCCGCGGCGTCCTTCAACCGGGTGACCAGGCCCAGGTAGTGGGCCATCGCCCGGGGGATGCGCCACAGGTAGGACTGGAGGTCGAACTCCGAGGCCATGCTCCGGCAGGCCAGCAGGTTCTCCGATTCCAGGCGGTACCAGTCCACGGCGGCCTGTTCGGAGGCGAAGTCGTGCGCCTGCTCGGGCGCTTCCGCGACGTCGTCGGCGATTGGTCGGTGCGGCATGAGCGCGGCGTGCGCGGTCAGGGCGGTGTGCAGGTAGTAGTCCAGGGCGCGGGCGGTGGCACGCCGGCGGTCCGGGCGGCTGTCGGTCTCGCTCGCGCACTCCCGGGCGTACTCGCGCATGAGGTCGTGCATCCGGTAGCGGTGCCGCGCGGTCTCCCGCACCAGGCTGTAGTCCACGAGCCGTTCCATCGCCTCCAGCCCGACCCGCCGGGGCACCCCGCCCAGCGCCGCCGCGACCGGCAACCCCAGCTCGCCCGCCGGGTGCAGGCCGAGCCGGCGGAAGACCCGCTGCTCCACGTCGGTGAGCCACCGGTAGGACAGCTCGAACGCGGCCCGCACCGACACGTCCTCGACCCGCATCGCCGCCAGCCGGGTCTGCTCGTCGCGCAGTTCGGCGAGCATGTCGGCCAGCCGCCACCCCGACCGCGCGCCCAACCTCGCGGCGACCAGCCGCACGGCCAGCGGCAGGCGCCCGCACAGGTGCACGATCTCGTCGGCGCTCGCCGGGTCCTCCCGGGTCCGCCGCTCGCCCACGACACCGGTGAACAGGCTGACGGCGGCCTCGTGCGGCAGCACGTCCAGGCTGTGGGTGGTCAGCCCGCGGGTGCGCAGGCCGTCGAGGCGCCGGCGGCTGGTGATCACGACCAGGGAGTCGGTGGTGCCGGGCAGCAGGTGCTCGACCTGGGCGGTGGACGCGGCGTTGTCGAGGACCACCAACACCCGCCGCCGGCTCAACTCGGCCCGCCACACCTCACCCCACTCGGCCGTGCTGGCGGGCGTGCGCACCGGGGTGGCCTTGAGGGCGGAGAGCAGCCGGGACATCGCCTGCGCTGGCTCGACCGGCGGATCGGTCGCGGAGTGCGCCTGGAGGTCGATGAACAGCCGCCCGTCCGGGTACCGGTGGGCGACCTGGTGCGCGAGCTGGACGGCGAGCGCGGTCTTGCCGATGCCGCCCATGCCGTCGATCGCGTGGATGGCGAGCGCGCCTTGACCCGAGGCGATCCGCTCGGCCAGCAGCCCCAGTTCCTCCTGCCGGCCGGTGAAGTCGGCGAGCGGGGCGGGCAGGTTGTCCGGCCCACGCGGCTCCGGCTCCGGCGGTTGCTCGGGCGCGGCGTGGAGGTGGATGTCGCCGTGGACGACCGCGGCCTGCACGGCCAGGACGGTCGAGGCGGCGACGTCGTTGTGGACAGGACCCAGCGCGGGACCACCCGGCATGCCGCTGTCCTGCCCAGTCGTCATCCGTCCCGCCCGCAAGTCACCGGATCACCGAGGATAGTCGACCAGTCACCCTGCGAGACCGCAATTCGCGCGGATGCCGCTCTCCGTGGTGGGGAACCGCGCCGCCCCCGGGGTTCGGCATGATGTTGTGGCGGTGCGCCGTCGGTCGAGGACCGCCGGGCCGCGTTCCGGGAGATCGCACATGGGGGTTTCGTGACCTACTCGGCCGAGATCAGTCGGGCCAACCCGTCCTGCTTCGTGTTCCTCGTCGACCAGTCGGCGTCGATGGACGACCCGATCGGTGGCGGCGCGCGGCAGCGGAAGGCCGAGGTGGTGGCCGACGCCATCAACCGGCTGCTCGCCGAGTTGAGCGTGAAGTGCGCGAAGGAGGAAGGGGTCCGCGACTACTTCCACGTCGCCGTCCTCGGGTACGGGCACACCGTCGGCTCCGCCTTCACCGGGCCGCTGGCCGGGCGCGACCTCGTGCCGCTCAGCCAGGTCGCCGACCAGCCGGCCCGGGTGGAGAAGCGGGTCAAGAAGGTGCCCGACGGCGCGGGCGGGCTGGTGGAGACCACCACGAGCTTCCCCGTCTGGGTCGACCCGGTCGCCAACGGGGCCACGCCGATGTGCCGCGCCCTGGCCCGCGCCGAGTCGCTGGTGTCGGACTGGGTGGCCCGGCACCCGGACTGCTTCCCGCCGATCGTCCTCAACCTCACCGACGGCGAGTCCACCGACGGCGACCCCGCCAGCGCGGCGTGGGCGGTGCAGACGCACGTCACCGCCGACGGCGCGGCGCTGCTGTTCAACCTGCACGTCTCGGCGACGAACACCGCCCCGGTGACCTTCCCCGACACCGACGTCGCCCTGCCCGACCCCTACGCGCGCACCCTGTTCGGCATGTCGAGCCTGCTGCCGCAGCACATGCGCTTCTACGCGCTCCAGCAGGGCGTGGCGGCCGGCGAGCTGGCCCGCGGGTTCGTCTACAACGCGGACATCACCTCGGTGGTGCAGTTCCTCGACATCGGCACGCGGGCCACGGAACTGCGTTGACGACCCTCCGCGTGCCCAAGCGGGGCAACACCGAGCGGGAGTGCGAGGACTCCGGCCGGGTCCGCGACACGGGCGGGACCGTGCTCGCCGCCGTGGCCGACGGCGCGTCGGAGAGCCTGCTGTCCGGCGAGTGGGCCGACCTGCTCACGGCGTCCCTGCTCGACGCCGCCCCGGACGTCCTCGACGACGCCGACCGGTTCGCCGCGGCGCTGGTCGACGCCGGCCGGTCCTGGCGGGCGTGGCTGGACGACTACGTGGCCGGGCGCGAGGCGGCCGGCCGCCCGATCGCCTGGTACGAGCAGCCCAAGCTCGACCGCGGCCCGCACGCGACCGTCCTGGCCGCCCGGTTCGCTTCCGGCCGCTGGGACGCCGCCGCCCTGGGCGACAGCTGCCTGTTCCACGTCCGCGACGACCGCCTGGAATGCGCTTTCCCGCTGGTGGAACCCGGGCAGTTCGACAACTCGCCCCCGCTGGTCAACGCCTTCACCCGGGACACCGCGCTGCTCGCCCGGCACGTGCGCACCGCGTCGGGGCGCATCGAACCGGGTGACGAGTTCTTCCTGTGCACGGACGCGATCGCCGAGTGGTTCCTGCGCGAAGCCGGGGCTGGCCGGCGGCCGTGGCGGGTGCTGCGCGGGTTCGCCGCCGACCACGACGGGTTCGCCGCCTGGCTGGACGCGGTGCGGGAGGAGGGGTTGATGCGCAATGACGACGTCACCGTCGTTCACCTGGACCCCGGATGACGGACCCGGCCGCGCCTTCCCGACCGGCGCCACCTACGTCGACGCCCTCCAGGACACCGCGCTGTGCTTCCGCGACACCGACCTCGCCGGGGCCGAGGTCCAACTGGACGCGCTGGGCCGCCCGCGTGCCATCTCCGGCAACTTCGCGGTCGTCTTCTCGCTGACCGTCGCCGACGGCACCCGGTACGCGGTCAAGTGCTTCACCCGCGAGGTCCGGGAGCAGGCGGCGCGCTACCGCGCGATCGGCGAGCACCTCGCGGGCCTCGACGACGACTGGATCGTCGGCTTCGACTACGTCGACCGGGGCGTGCTCGTGGCCGGCGAGTGGTACCCGGTGCTGCGGATGCAGTGGGTCGAGGGGATCGGCCTGATCCGGTGGGTCGAGCGCAACCTGGAGGACCCGGCGGCCCTGGCCCGCGTCGCCGAGCGGTTCGCCGAGCTGACCGCCCGGCTCGCGTCGGCCGGCGTCGGGCACGGCGACCTCCAGCACGGCAACGTCCTGGTCACCGGCGACGGCGTGCTGAAGCTGGTCGACTACGACGGCATGTACGTGCCCGCGCTGGCCGGGATGGCCGCCACCGAGAACGGGCACCGCAACTACCAGTCGCCCGACCGCACGGCCGCCGACTTCGGCCCGGAGATCGACCGGTTCTCCGCGTGGGTGGTCTACCTGTCGCTGGTGGCGCTGGCGGTCGACCCCGCGCTGTGGCGGCAGCTGCGCGACGAGGACGCCGAGCACCTGCTGCTGGCCGAACCGGACTTCACCGACCCGGCGGGGTCGTTCGCGCTGGCCACCCTGACCAGCCACCCGGACCCGGGCCTGCGCGCGCTGGCCCGCCGCTTCGAGGACGTCCTGCGGGACCACCGCGCCGCGCCGCCACCGCTGCGCCCGCTGGACGACGTCCAAGCCGGGGTCGCGGCGGGCGCCGTCCTGCCGTCGTGGCTGGCGGACCGTCTCGAACCGCACATGCCGACCCCGCCGCCGGTGGTCCGGTTCGCCGACCGGCCGAAGGCGCGGACGCTGGCCTCGTGGTCGCTGATGGCGTTGGTGCCGCTGGGCGCGCCCCTCGGTTTGGTAAGCGAGGTCGTCGCGGCGGCGGACGCCCTCGCCGTGGCGGCATGGACAACGGCGACCTACGACCGCACTCCCGAGCGACGCGGCGCCCGTGCCGCGCGTGCAGAGCGCCGCCGCCTCCGCGCCGCCCTGGACTCGGCCACCGCCCGCGTCGCGCGGCTGGAGGAGGAGCACCGGCGGCTGACCGAGCGGGCCTTGGACCTCAAGGAGGAGCAGGACGACAAGCGCCGCAACCTCCAGGTCTGGCACAACACACGGCTGGCCGCGCACCGCGAGTCGGTGAAGCAGCGACTCGACCGGATCGACCGCGACCGCCGGGCGGCGCTGGCGCGGGCCCACGCGGAGGAGCAGCGGCTGCTGGCGTTGCGGCAGAAGCAGCACGTGCGGGCGGAACTGGCGAAGTCGTCGCTCGCGGAGACCGACATCGAAGGCCTGTTACCGGCGCAGGTCGCCAACCTCCAGGCGGTGGGCATCCGCACCGCCGCGGACTTCGTCGGCGTGCACCACGAGCTGGACGGTCCGAGCCCGCAGGCCATGTTCGTGCTGACCAACGGTAGCCGGGTGCGCGTCGGCGGGGTGCGGTCGGCGCAGGCGTCCCGGATCGACCAGTGGCGTGAGCGCTTGACCCTGGAAGCCACCCGCAGCCGCCCCACCTACCTCACCGCCGCCGACCGCAAACCGTTCCGCGAACGCTTCGAAACCGAGAGCGCCGCACTGGACGTCCTGCGCGACCAGGTCATGGAGGAGGCCAAGAAGGGCGAACGCGACCTGATGGAAACCCTGCGCGTGGAACAACTCCTACTGGCCGACGAACGCAAAGCCGCCAACACCGCCCTCACCAGAGACCGCGTGACCCATGACCGGGAATCCGCGCAAGCGGAGAGGGACCTGGAACTCGCCCGCCGCGCCGCCGCCGAGGCCACGGCACAGGCCGACGCCTTCCACCTCGTGAACTACCTGCGGTACCTGCGCTTCACCCTCACCGGCAAGAGCTGACGCGAACGGCTGCCACGTGCTTTCCGCCGAAGGCGTGCTTTCCGCCGAAGGCGCTACGCCCGAAGGGCGGGAGGCTCTTGCGTTCCGCCAAGCGGCAGCGACCACGGGAAGGGCCTCGGTTTCTTTCCCCGTCCGGCCTGGGCGAAGCC
>NZ_JBBEGC010000107.1:0-26101 GCF_037401995.1 Saccharothrix sp. CCNWYY140 | reverse complement strand
CTGCACCCGACCAAAAGCGTGGTAGCCCTTCGGGCAGGCCATACGGGGATGACACAAGCAAGAAGCCCAGGTAGGGGTGTGCCGTGCGGCAGCTTCGTGAAAAGCGTGGCGTGCGGCTTTGCGTGTGGGGGCGTGGTGTGGGTGGTGGTTGAGGTGGTCGGCGGGTGTGGGTGGGGGGTGATCACCCGGTTGGGATGGGGGCGGGGGGTTGTTTGACGTGGCAACTGGTAGCAGGCTCGGGTGTGGCCCCCATCACCACCACAGGCTTGGAGGGTTCATGCGGATCACCGTCACCGTGGACGGGGTGAGTTACAGCGACGAGGTTGAGCCCCGGACGCTGTTGGTGCACCACCTCCGCGATGCGCTCGGCAAGACGGGCACGGTCGTGGGTTGCGATACCAGCAACTGCGGGGCGTGCACGGTGCACCTTGATGGGCACAGTGTGAAGTCCTGTTCGGTGCTTGCGGTGCAGGCCAACGGGCGGGAGGTCACGACCGTTGAAGGGTTGGCCCGTGACGGGCAGTTGCATCCCGTTCAGCAGGCGTTTCACGACAACCACGCGCTTCAGTGCGGCTTCTGCACGCCCGGCATGATCATGCAGGCGCTGGACCTGCTGGCTGAGGATCCCGATCCGGACGAGGACGCCGTGCGGCACGGGCTCGAAGGCAACCTCTGTCGGTGCACCGGGTACCAGAACATCGTCAAAGCGGTTCGGGACGCAGCCAAGAGGATGAGTCCCGGGGTCGGTCCTGAGGCTGAGCAAGTTGACGAACAGCGGCTTGTCGACCGGGCGCCCCAGCACCTGGGTGGTGGGGAATGACAGCCACTGCCGAGCCGGAGATCGGTCGGGCCAGGCGGCGCAAGGAGGATGCGCGGCTGGTCACCGGTGCCACCAAGTGGACCGACAACATCCAGCTCACCGGCATGTTGCACATGGCGTTGTTGCGCAGTCCGGTGGCGCATGCGCGGATCACCTCGTTGGACGTCACGGCGGCGGTGACCATGCCGGGGGTGCTGGCCGTGTTGACCGGGCGGGACCTGGCCGATGAGCAGGGCAGTCTGCCGTGTGCGTGGCCGATCACCGAGGACATGCTGGCCCCGCCGGCGCCTTCGATCGCGGTGGACGAGGTGAACTTCGCCGGTGAGGTCGTGGCGGTCGTGGTCGCGCGGACTGCTGCCGAGGCGCATGACGCGCTGGAGGCGGTGGACATCGACTACGAGGACCTGCCGGTCGTGCTCGACCTGGAGGCGGCGGTCGCCGAGGGTGCGGACCTCGTGCATCCCGACCTGGGGTCCAACAAGAGTGCGACCTGGGTGTACGACTCGGCGGAGGCAGGCACCGGCAGCGACGTCGAGCAGGCCATCGCCGAGGCCGAGGTCGTCATCGAGCGGACGTTCCGGCAGCAGCGGTTGATCCCCGCGTTCATGGAGCCACGGTCGGTCGTGGTCGACCCCTCGGCGGACTCGGTCACGTTGTGGTCGTCCACGCAGATCCCGCACATCCTGCGCTGGATGCTGGCGGCCACGGTGGGCGTTCCCGAGCACAAGTTGCGGGTCATCGCGCCCGACGTCGGTGGCGGGTTCGGCGGGAAACTCCAGGTCACGCCCGAAGAGGTGCTGACGCTGCTGGTCGCGCGCCGGCTCGGGAAACCGGTGAAGTGGACCGAGTCGCGCACCGAGTCCATGCTGTCCGCCCACCACGGTCGCGACCAGGTGCAGAAGATCGTCCTCACCGCCAAGCGCGACGGCACGGTCACCGGCCTGCGCGTGGAACTGCTCGCCGACATGGGCGCGTACCTGCGGCTGGTGGCGCCGGGCGTGCCGATCCTGGGCGCGTTCATGTACAACGCGATCTACAGGTTCCCGGCCTACAAGTTCATCTGCCACAACGTCTTCACCAACAAGACGCCCACCGACGCCTACCGGGGCGCGGGCCGGCCCGAGGCCACGTTCGCGATCGAGCGGATCATGGACGAGCTGGCCGCCGAACTGGGCGTGGACCCGCTGGAGCTGCGCAAGAAGAACTGGATCTCGCACGACGAGTTCCCGTTCGACACGGTCGCGGGCCTCACCTACGACAGCGGCAACTACGAGGCCGCCACCGCGCGTGCGGTGGAGCTGTTCGGCTACGACGCCCTGCGCGCGGAGCAGGACGAGCGGCGGGCCAACGGTGACCCGGTGCAGTTGGGGATCGGCATCTCGACCTACACGGAGATGTGCGGCCTGGCGCCGTCCCGCGTGCTCGGCGCCCTGCGGTACGCGGCCGGCGGCTGGGAGCACGCGTCCATCCGGATGCTGCCCACCGGCAAGGTCGAGCTGATCACCGGCACCTCGCCGCACGGCCAGGGGCACGAGACGGCGTGGAGCCAGATCGTCGCGGACCGGCTCGGTGTGCCGTTCGAGGACGTCGAGGTGCTGCACGGCGACACGCAGGTCGCGCCGCGCGGCCTGGACAGCTACGGGTCCCGGTCGCTCGCGGTCGGTGGCACGGCGATCGTGCTGGCGGCGGACAAGGTGCTGGCCAAGGCCCGGACCGTGGCCGCGCACCTCATGGAGTGCTCGCCGGACGACGTGGACTTCAAGTCCGGCACGTTCTCCGTGCGCGGCACGTCCACCACGATGTCGCTGGGTGACGTGGTGGTGGCCGCGCACGTCGGGCACAACCTGCCCGAAGGCGTGGAACCGGGGCTCGACTCCGACGCCGCGTTCGACCCGGTCAACTTCTCCTTCCCGCACGGCACCCACCTGTGCGCGGCGGAGGTCGACACCCGGACCGGGCAGGTCACCATCCGGTCCTACGTGTGCGTGGACGACGTCGGCAAGGTGGTCAACCCGCTGATCGTGGAGGGCCAGGTGCACGGCGGGCTCGCCCAGGGCATCGCGCAGGCCCTGTTCGAGGAGGCCGTCCACGACGAGGGCGGCACGCTCACCACGGCCACCTTCGCCGACTACCTGCTGCCCTCGGCGGCCGACCTGCCGCACTTCACCACCGACCGCACCGAGACGCCGGCGGAGTCCAACCCGCTGGGCGTCAAGGGTGTCGGGGAGGCGGGCACGATCGCGTCCACCCCGGCGGTGGTCAACGCCGTCATCGACGCCGTGCGGCACATGGGCGTCAACGACATCCAGATGCCGTGCACGCCCATGCGGGTGTGGAAAGCGTTGCAGGGCAAGAAGGTCGAGACCCCGGCGACACCCGGTGCGGGCGGCGGCCTGGGTTCGATCGACGCGCAGGGTTCGAGTGACGTGCGGGGTTCGAGTGACGTGCAGGGAGGTGGCGCATGATCCCGGCCGCGTTCGACTACGTGGCGCCCAGGTCGGTCGAGGAGGCCGTGCGGGCGCTGGCCGAGGGCGGGGAGGACGCCAAGGTGATGGCCGGCGGCCAGAGCCTGATCCCCGTGCTGCGGATGCGCCTGGCCGCGCCGACGCTGGTGGTGGACCTGTCCGGGCTCACGGAGCTGACCGGCGTGCACGACGAGGGCGAGTCGCTGCTCATCGGCGCGCTCACCACCCACTACGAGGTCCAGCGCGACCACCTGGTCCGCGAGCACGCCCGGCTGCTGTGCCTGGCCACCGACACGGTGGCGGACCCGCAGATCCGGCACCGGGGCACGTTCGGCGGCGCCCTGGCCCACGCAGACCCGGCCGGCGACCTGCTCGCGCCCGCGTTGGCGCTGGACGCCGTGATGGTGTGCCGGGGTCCCGAGGGGACGCGGGAGGTGCCGGCGGCGGAGTTCTTCGTCGACTACTTCACCACCGCCCTCGCCCCGGACGAGCTGCTCACCCACGTGCGGGTGCCCAAGCTGCCCGGCTGGGGCGCGCACTACGAGAAGTTCAACCGGGTCGCGCAGGCCTGGTCGATCGTGGCGGTGGCGGCGGCGCTGAAGGTGTCCGGCGGGGTGATCGCCGAGGCCCGGGTGGGCCTGACCAACATGGGGCCGACGCCCGTGCGGGCCAGGGGCGTGGAGGAGGCGCTGGTCGGGCAGCCGGCCACCGCCGAGGCCATCACCACGGCCGCCACGCGGGCTGCGGAGGGCACCGACCCGGCGACCGACGGCAACGCCGACGCCGAGTACCGCACCCACCTGGCCCGGGTGCTCACCGAACGGGCGGTGACCGCCGCGGTGAGCGCATGAAGCTCGAACACCGGTTCACAATCCCCGCGCCCGTGCCGGACGTGTGGGCGGCCCTGCTCGACCCGGAGCGGGTGGCGCCGTGCATGCCCGGCGCCACCCTCACCGACGTCGAGGGGCCGAAGTTCAGCGGCACCGTCAAGGTCAAGCTCGGCCCGGTCACCTTGCTGTACAAGGGGTCCGGGCAGTTCACGTCGGTGTCCGAGGACGCGCACGCGGCCGTGATCAAGGCGTCCGGCAAGGACAGCCGGGGCAACGGCACCGCGTCGGCCACGGTCACCGTGACGCTCAACCCCTCCGACGAGGGCACGGCCGTGTACGTGGTGACCGACCTGGCCGTCACCGGGCGGCCCGCGCAGCTCGGGCGCGGGCTGATCACCGAGGTCAGCGGCCGGATCGTGGACGAGTTCGCCGATTGCCTGGCGACGCGGCTCGTGCCGGGGGAGGCTGAGGAGGTGACTGCTCCCCCTTCGCAGGCCTCCCGGCCGCGGTTGAGGGCCGTGCCCGACGAGCCGCTCGACCTGCTGGAGACGGCGGGCGTGCCGGTGCTCAAGCGGGTGCTGCCGGTCGCGGCGGCGGCCCTGGCCGTCGTGTTCCTGGTGGGCCTGCGCCGCAGGCGGCGGCGCTGAACGCGCTCCGCAGGCGGCTGGCGTGGTTGGTGCCGGTCGCCTGCCTCGTCGCGGCCTGCACCGGGTCGCCGGTGGTCATCACGTCCTCCCGACCCGCGCCCACGACGTCCTCCGCGCCACCGCTGCCGTCGTTCACCCTGGCGGCAGGCGGCGACATCCTGATCCACCCGGCCCTGACCGAGCAGGCCGACGCCGACGGCGCCCGCGACTTCGTGCCGCTGCTGGCCGGGCTGCGGGAGGCGATCGACGCGGACCTGTCGATCTGCCACCTGGAGACCCCGCTGTCCGCGCCCGGCGCCCCGACCTACGGCTACCCGGCGTTCAGCGCGCCACCGGAGGTCGCGACGGCCCTGAAGACCATCGGCTACGACTCCTGCTCGACCGCGTCCAACCACACCCTGGACCGGGGCTCGGGTGCCATCAAGACGACCCTGGACGTGCTGGACGCGGCCGGCCTCGCCCACACCGGTTCGTTCCGCTCGCCGGAGGAGTCGGCCACCCCGCTGCTGCTGGACGCGCGCGGGGTGAAGGTCGGGCACATCGCGTTCACGTACGGCTTCAACGGCATCCCGCTGCCCAAGCCGTGGATGGCCAACCAGCTGTCCGTGGAGGGCGTGCTGACCGCCGCGCGCGCCGCCCGGTCGGCCGGCGCGGAGGTCGTGGTGGCCAGCCTGCACTGGGGCGCGGAGTACCAGCACGAGGCCACCGAGGAGCAACGCGAGATGGCGGCGGCGATCCTGGCCGACCCGGCGGTGGACCTGATCATCGGGACCCACGTGCACGCGGTGCAACCGATCGAGCAGATCGGTGGCAAGTGGGTCGTGTACGGCATGGGCAACGAGGTGGCCCGCCACTCCGAGCCGCGGGGGATCACGGAGGAGGGCATCGTGACGCGCTTCAAGTTCGAGAAGGACGCGTCGGGGTGGAAGGTCGTGGCGGCGGAGTACGTGCCGACGCTGGTCGAGTTCGGCCCGCCTATCCGGGTGGTGGACCTGACGCGGGTGGAAAAGACCCCTCGGCGTGTGGAGGCGTTGCAGCGCACCGAGAGTGTGGTTTCCAGCATGGGCAGCACCATCACCCATCGGTGATCACCGGAAAGAGGTACTGTATTCCTGAATTGATCAGGGCACTGTCGTTGGTGTGTCGGTTTTGTTGACGGTGGCCGAGTACGCGGAACTCGGTGAGGTCGAATTCGGCTACACGGAGCTGAGGGCAGGGCGCATCCTGTTGTCGCCGAATCCGTCGGTTGCGCACAACCGCGCCGTGGGCGAGCTCGCCGCACAGCTGAAGATCCAGTTGCCCGAAGAACTGCTGGTCATCCACGCCATCGACCTCGACCTCGAGCTCAACCCGCCCGGTGCGCCGGGGTTCTCCCGCCGGCCCGACCTCATGATCGTCCGGGGTGCGGCGCGGCGGCGGGTGGAGGAGGAAGGTGGGCTGATCCGGGCGTCCGAGGTCGAGGTCGTCATCGAGATCGTGTCGCCCGGGTCGTACCGCACCGACTACGTGATCAAACGGGAGGAATACGCCGCCGCCGGTATTCCGCGGTACTGGATCGTGGACCTGGCCGACCCGATCTCCCTGGTCGATTGCCAATTGGCCGGTGAATTCGGTTACCAGCAGGCCCCGGACGTGGTCGGCAAGTTCGAGACGACCGCTCCCTGCGCGATTTCGTTGCGCATCGACGACCTGGTCTGATCACCAGGTCCGGCCCTCGCGCAGCAGCACCTCCCGGACCAAGGTCACGTGCCGGTTCGGGGTCGCGCCCGCCCGTTGCGCCAGGTAAGTGGTGTTGATCGGCGGGTCCTCGGGGTCCAGCAGGGGGACGAGGGCGCCGGAGGCCAGTTCCTCGGCGCACAGGTAGCGGGGCAGGACGGTGATCCCCGCGCCCGCCACCGCGGCCGACAGCACGCCGCGCAGGTCGGGCATCACGACGGCCGCCTGGGTGGTCAGGCGGATGCCGAACACGTGCCGCCAGTAGCGGCGGGCGATGGGGAGGTCCTCGGCGTAGGTCAGCAGCGGCGCCTCGGGGAGTGCGTCCGGTGTCAGGTGCGCCCACCGCGGGGCCGCCACCAGCACGAACTCCTCGTCCATCACCGGGACGGCGGTCAGGGTGCGCCCGCGCGGGCGCAGGGTCGAGATCACCAGGTCGAACCGGCCCGCCCGCAGGCCCTCCAGCAGCTCGTCGGTCAGGCCGGTGGTGATCCGCAGCCGCAGGCCCTCCGCCACGTGCGGCGCGAGCGCCGGCAGCACCCGCAGGCACAGGATCTCCGCCGGACCGGCCAGGTGCACCGGTTCGGGCGGCGCGGCCGGTCGGCCCCGATCCAGCACCGCCGTCAGCTCGTCCAGCGGCCGGGCCACCTCGGCGGCCAGCTCGTCGGCCACGGACGTGGGCCGGACGCCGCGCGGCAGCCGCTCGAACAGCTGTCGCCGCAAGCGCTGCTCCAGCAGGCGGACCTGGCTGGTCACGGTCGGCTGCGACAGCCCGAGCACCCGGGCCGCCGACGTGAACGACCCGGCCCGGTGCACCGCCAGGAACGTCCGCAGCAGCGCCAGGTCCAACCCATCAGCAGGCTTATGGGACATGGTGACGATCCTATTGGTGATCCGATGGCACTGCGGCCTACCGTCGAGGACATGGCAAAGATCCTGTTCGTGCTGACCGGCTCCGACCGTTGGACCCTCGCCGACGGCACCGCCCACCCGACCGGCTTCTGGGCGGAGGAGTTCGTCGCGCCCCGCCGGACGTTCACCGAGGCCGGCCACACCGTCGTCGTCGCCACGCCCGGTGGTGTGGTGCCTCCCGTCGACCGGGGCAGCCTGTCCGCCGACGCCAACGGCGGCCAGGCGCAGGCCGACGCCGTCGCGGCGGAGCTCGGCGGAGCCGTGGAACTCCGGGAGCCGCTCAAGCTGGAGGACGTCGACCTCGCCGACTACGACGCCGTCTTCTACCCCGGCGGCCACGGCCCGATGGAAGACCTCGCGGTGAACGCCGACTCCGGCCGCCTGCTGACCGCCGCGCTGCGCGCCGGGACGCCGCTGGCCGTGCTGTGCCACGCGCCCGCCGCCCTGCTCGCCACCGGTGACGCGTTCGCGGGCTACCGGGTCACCGCGTTCACCAACGAGGAGGAGAAGCTCGCGGGCCTGGCGGACCGGGCGAAGTGGCTGCTCCAGGACCGCTTGGTGGAGTTGGGTGTGGACTTCGTGGCGGGGGCGCCGTTCCAGCCCCACGTCGTCGTGGACCGCAACCTGTACACCGGCCAGAACCCGGCGTCCTCGGGTCCGCTGGCGAAGCAGATGCTGGAAGTCCTCTAACCGGAGTCGGATCCGGAAGTCCTCTAGCCGAGCCGGATCCGGGCGACGCGGTCCAACCACTTGCGCGTGGTGGCCTCGTCGGCGGCGAACTCGGCGAACCGGTCGGGCACGGGCGCGGTCCGCGGCACCGGCAGCACCCCGTCCACCGGCACCAGGGACGCGGTCGCCACGTCCCCGTCCAGCAGCGGCAACGTGCCGAGTCCGCAGGCGAAGTCCAGTTCCGGCAACGCGCCCGCGAGCGCGAGCCCGGCGGCCATCCCGACCGACGTCTCGACCGCCGACGACACCACGCACGGCAGCCCGCACGCCTCGGCGACCTCCAGCGCACGCCGCACCCCGCCCAGCGGGGCCACCTTGATCACCGCAACGTCCGCCGCGCCGGCGACCGCGACCTTCAACGGGTCCTCGGCGCGGCGGATCGACTCGTCGGCGGCGATCCGCACGTCCACCCGCCGCCGGACCTGGGCGAGGTCGTCGAGCGACGGGCACGGCTGCTCGACGTACTCCAGTCCGCCGGCGGCCTTGTCCAGTGCACGGATGGCCTGCACGGCGGTGTCCACGTCCCAGGCCGCGTTGGCGTCCACCCGCACGGCTCCCTTGGGCCCCAAGGCGTCCCGCACCGCCGCGACCCGGTCGAGGTCGTCGGACAGCGGCGTCCCGGGGTCGGCGACCTTCACCTTGGCCGTCGCGCACCCGGAGGCGGCGACGATGGCGTGGGCCCGCTCCGGCGACACCACCGGCACCGTGCAGTTGACCGGCACCGACTCCCGAACCGGCTCCGGCCACCCCCGCTCGGCGGCCTCGACGGCGGTCTCCCACCAGGGCAGGCACTCGGCGTCGTCGTAGTCGAGGAACGCGCAGAACTCACCCCACCCACGCGCCCCTTCGACCAGCACCCCTTCCCGCACGGTGATGCCGCGGAACCGGTTGCGCAGTGGGATCGCGTAGACGAACACCCACGGCAGCCTAGTTCGCCCGCGAGTTGTTGCTCCCGCTGCCCGCCGGTCCCCACACCGGCTGGATCGGGTCGAGGGCGGCAAGCCTCCGTATCGCTCTCTCCGCCAACACCGGGTCGTCACCCTCCTCGTGGGCGATGCGCAGGGCGTCGGCGAACTCGTCCAGCCGCCGGTCCAGATCCGCCAGCGCCCGGGTCGACTCGGCGATCTCGGCAGCCAGCCCGGCTCGGTTCTCAGCGCGGGCGAGGGCGTCCCGGACGCCGAGGCTCTCCCGCAGGGCGACCAACGCCCGCCACAGCAACACTTCCACGTGGTCCAGCCGAGCCGAGCCGCCTCCTTCGCTCACCGCGAGAAAGTGCTCACACCACCGCCGAGCCCGCCGCCGCTGCTCAGGATCGGCGAACTGCTCGCAATGCACGACATCCCGCCCCGACGCCGCCACCACGACATCCCACTCGGCCACCCGCCCCGGCACGACCGCCGCCAAACCAACAACCCCCACCCCCACCGCGACCGCCCACCAAGCAGCCAACGGCACCCCCACCGCCACCACACCCACCACGGGCACCACAACGGCGACGACTAATCGCACCCTCACCACCCGAGCCCGCCGACCAGCCCGCCCCACAAGCCCCGCCGCCTCAACCCCAGGCCGCCACACCCACCACCGAGGCAAGGACCGCCCCCGAACCACAACCGCCATCCCAGGCCCACCACCCAGCCACACCACGCAGCCCAGCCACGCAGCCACCCGCAAACCCCACAACCCCCGCAACAGCCAACCTATCGCCCACCCCAGCCCACCCCACGCCGCCCGCCCCACACCCCGCCCGCCTGGCACACGCCCCGCCTGGCACACCCCCGCCCGCCTGACACACGCCCCGCCCGCCCGGCACCGACGCCCCGCCCGCCCGGCACCGACGCTCTGCCCGCCCGGCACGGACGCTCTGCCCGCCCGGCACGGACGCTCTGCCCGCCCGGCACGGACGCTCAGCCCACCCGGCACGGACGCTCAGCCCACCCGGCACGGACGCTCAGCCCGCAGCACGACCCTTCCGCACGGCCTGCTCGCCAATCCGAGCCTCGCCCGGCTTGCTTGACCTCCACGGCCCGGCGCCACCTGCCCGGCACCGCACCCTGCCCCCACAGCGCGCGCCCTGCCGGCGACGCGCGCTCTGCCCGCGTGGCCTGCCCAGCGCCGCCCAGTCCTGCCCGGCCAGCGCCCAGTCCTGCCCCGGCCAGTCAGGCTCCGCCTGGCCCGCTGCCCAGCCCGGCCCTGCCTGCCTGCCCGGCCCTGCCTGCCCGGCCCGGCCCTGCCTGCCCGGCCCGGCCCTGCCTGCCTGCCTGCCCGGCCCTGCCTGCCCGGCCCGGCCCGGCCCTGCCTGCCTGCCCGGCCTGCCTAGCCTGCGCCTGCCCAGGGCCTGCCCGGCCCGCGCCAGCCTGCCCATCCGGCTTGGCCTGCCGGTCCAGCCAGCCCCGGCTCCCCAGCTCCCCGGCCGGCCCGGCCGCTCGCGCCGCCGGGGGCCGGTTCACTTCCCGCCGTCCCCGCGACCTCTCCACAACACGGGACGCGCGACCGGCCATTCGGTTTCAGATCCTGCATGTCACTCGATCGAGTGGTCCTCAGCGTCAGCCGATTTCGGGGAGCTTCGGGCCCAGCAGGTCGTCCGCGTCCACGATCTTGTACGCGTACCCCTGCTCCGCCAGGAAGCGCTGCCGGTGTGCCGCGTAGTCCGTGTCCAAGGTGTCCCGCGACACCACCGAGTAGAAGTGCGCCTGGCGCCCGTCACCCTTGGGCCGCAACAACCTCCCCAGTCGTTGCGCCTCCTCCTGCCTGGAGCCGAACGTGCCGGACACCTGCACCGCCACCGACGCCTCCGGCAGGTCGATGGAGAAGTTCGCCACCTTCGACACCACCAGCGTCCGCAGCTCGCCCCGTCGGAACGCGTCGAACAGCGCCTCGCGCTCCTTGTTCTTCGTCGAACCCTGGATCACCGGTGCGTCCAGTTCCTGGCCCAGCGTTTCCAGCTGGTCCAAGTAAGCGCCGATCACCAGGGTCGGCTCGCCGGCGTGGCGGTCCAGGATCGCTCGGACCACCGGGAGCTTGGTGCGGGCCGTCGAGCAGAGCTTGTAGCGCTCCTCGGCCTCGGCGGTCGCGTATTCGAGGCGTTCGTTGTCGGTCAGGGTGACCCGGACCTCGGTGCAGTCCGCGGGGGCGATCCAGCCCTGCGCCTCGATGTCGCGCCACGGCACGTCGTAGCGCTTGGGGCCGATGAGGGAGAACACGTCGCCCTCCTGGCCGTCCTCGCGGACCAGGGTCGCGGTCAGGCCCAGGCGGCGGCGGGACTGGAGGTCCGCGGTCATCCGGAACACCGGTGCGGGCAGCAGGTGGACCTCGTCGTAGACGATCAGGCCCCAGTCGCGCGAGTCGAACAGCTCCAGGTGCTTGTACTCGCCCTTCGACTTGCGGGTGATCACCTGGTAGGTCGCGATGGTGACCGGCCGGATCTCCTTGCGCTCGCCCGAGTACTCGCCGATCTCCTCCTCGGTCAGCGACGTCCGGGCCACCAGCTCCCGCTTCCACTGCCGACCGGCCACGGTGTTGGTCACCAGGATCAACGTCGTCGCCCGCGCCTCGGCCATCGCCGCCGCCCCGACCAGGGTCTTGCCCGCGCCGCACGGCAGCACGACCACGCCCGAGCCGCCCGCCCAGAACGCCTGCGCCGCCAGCCGCTGGTAGTCGCGCAGCTGCCAGCCGTCCTCGACCAGGTCGATGGGGTGGGCCTCGCCGTCGACGTACCCGGCCAGGTCCTCGGCGGGCCAGCCGATCTTGAGCAGCAGCTGCTTGAGCCGCCCGCGTTCGCTGGGGTGGACGACCACCGTGTCGGCGTCGAGGCGCTCACCCAGCATCGGCTTGACCTTCTTGTGCCGGAGCACCTCCTCCAGCACCGCGCGGTCCAGCGAGCTCAGGACCAGGCCGTGGGCCGGGTGGTTGGTCAGCTGGAGCCGGCCGAAGCGGCCCATCGTGTCGACCACGTCCACCAGCAGCGGCTGCGGCACGGGGTAGCGGGAGAACCGGACCAGCGCGTCCACCACCTGCTCGGCGTCGTGCCCGGCGGCGCGCGCGTTCCACAGCGCCAGCGGCGTGACGCGGTAGGTGTGGACGTGCTCGGGGGCGCGCTCCAGCTCGGCGAACGGCGCGATGGCGGTGCGCGCGTCGTCCGACAGCGGGTGGTCGACCTCCAGCAGCAGGGTCTTGTCCGACTGGACGATCAAAGGGCCGTCGGTCACGAGAACGCACTCCTGTCGTTGGCGTACCCCCAGTGTTCCAACCGGGTGCAAGTCGATCGCATTCCGCGATCAGATTCGTCACCGTCCGCGCACGGACTCGGTTTGGTAAATCTGCCGCCACCCGGTTGGGGTAGTGGATAACGTGCCAAACCTTCCCGCCATGCCCCGACGCATGGACTTCCGGGGATCCCCGATGTGAACGAAGGTCACCATGAGCACGGACGCGCCCGCGCCCAACCCGAACTACCCGCCGCCCCCGCAGCAGCCGCCGTTCCCGCCGCAGGGCGCGATGCAGCCGGGTCCGATGCAGCCGGGTGCGATGCCTCCCGGGCCGCCGCTGCCGCCCCCGGCGCCGCAGAAGAAGAAGTCGAACATCGCGGTGCGCATCCTCACCTCGATCGCCGGCCTCGTGGTCGCGGCCCTGGTCATCTACGGCTTCAACTACTTCACCAGCGACGCCGCCCAGACCAAGGCGGGCGACTGCGCGAGCGTGACCGGCACCACGACCAAGCCGGAGTACAAGACCGTCGCCTGCGGCTCGGCCGAGGCGAACTACACCGTGGGCAAGGTGCTCGGCGGCACGGGCGAGTCGTGCGGCAGCGAGAACTACGACCAGTACACCGAGACCGCCCGCCGCGGCCCGGACTCGAAGCTGTGCCTGGTCCCGATCATGGCCGAGGGCAACTGCTACCAGCTGGAGGGCAGCTCGATGGGCTACCCGAAGGTGGACTGCTCGTCGTCCGGCGCGTACAAGCTGGTCAAGAAGGTGGAGGGCTCCGCCGACGAGGCCGCCTGCACCGACGCCGCGCCGCTGACCTACCCGGAGCCGAAGCTGACCCTCTGCTTCGCCCCCGGCGAGAACGCCTGATCGCGACCCGATCGCAAGAACGCCCGATAGCAAGACGGGCCTAGCGCCCAACGGCTGCCGCTCACCCCACGCGGGTGGGCGGCAGCCGCGTTTTCGGCCCCTGAGCGCTGCCGGAACGGGTGAGCCCGGTGCGGAGCGCCTGAGCGCGGACGGAAACGCCTGAGCAGCGGGCCGGGTGCGCCTGATCGACGGGCCGGGGGCGAGTGCCGCTACCTTCTGGGGCGTCACGTGCACCCGTCCAGCGAGGATGACCATGAGCGACGAGCCGAGCCGGCCCGAGCACGGCGGCGAGACCAAGCCGGACACGACGAACGACGCCACCACCCCGGAGGCCGCTCCCGGCAACACGGCCCCTGGCTCCGAACCGATCGGCTCAGAAACGATCGTTCCGGATCCGATCGTTCCGCAGTCGAACGCTGCGCCGTCGAACGTCTCGGGTAGCAGTGCCGCCGACGCCGAGCCGCCGGCCGGTGAAGCCGCCGCGTCGCGCTACCTGGTCACGCCGGACGACGAGGACGCCGCACCCGCCCCCGCTTCCGCCGACGGCGGCGCGAAGCGGAAGGTGCTGATCAGCGTGCTCGCCGTCGTGGCGGTGGCCGCGATCGCCGTCGCCGGGTACTTCGTCCTCAGCGAGCGGGCCACCGCGGACGCGGGTGACTGCGTCAGCATCGGCCGCCAGGACGAGAACAACCGGGCCGACGTCAAGACCCTCGACTGCGACGAGGACGACGCCTCCTACAAGGTCGGCAAGGTCCTCGACAAGTCCGACGACGCCTGCCCCGAGGAAGGCCTGTACACCGAGGTGTCCCCGGCGGACGGCGAGGGCGACGGCTACAAGCTGTGCCTGCTGCCCAACATGTCCGAGGGCGCCTGCTACAAGCCCGACGACGGCACCGGGTTCGTGAAGACCGAGTGCACCGGCCCGGAGACCATCAAGGTCACCAAGGTGATCCAGGACTCCGTGGACCTGTCCCAGTGCCCCGACAGTGCGGGCATGTCCTACCCGGAGCCCAAGGTCACCTACTGCCTCGCACCCGCGGAGCTGTAGTCCCCGCGTGTCGGGCGTGACCACTTTGCGGTGAACCTCGTCAACCCGGCGGGCGGCCGTGCCGATGTCGTAGACCATGCGGAAGATCGGATGGGTCGTCGTCGCGGTCGCCGTCGTCGCGGTCGGGTACTACTCGCTGCTGATGATGGCCGGTGAGGACCGGGCGCCACGTCCGCAGCCGGGTGAGTGCGCGCACATCGAGGGTCGCCCGGAGGCGCCCCGGTACCGCACCACCAGCTGCGCGGACGACCAGGCCAACGTCAAGATCGCCAAGGTGGTCGACGTCGACGCGGAGTGCCCGCAGGGCGGCGCTCCCTACACCAAGTACACGTCCTCGCACACGCTGTGCCTGATCCCCAACTTCGTCGAGGGCAACTGCTACGGCCGGGACAAGCAGGCGGGCCTGCGCAAGGTCGACTGCACGACCGCCCAGTCGGTCCGGGTGGTGAAGGTCGCGCACGGCACGCCCACGACGTGCGAGCCGGACCGGGCCGTGGCCTACCCGGAGCCGTCGGTCACGTTCTGCCTGGCCAAGAGCGGCGGCTGACGCGGGCGGTTCGGCGGGGGTGTGCCGCGTCGCACGTCCGCGCCCGGGATGCGGGGAATCCGCTGCGGCGGGTCGCGCGGCGGCGGTACGTTCCGGCTCGCCCGAGCGTCGAGAGGAACCTGCGTGACCACGCCCCCGAACCCGCCCTACGGCCCGCCGCCCGGAGGCAACCCGCCCGGTGGCTACCCGGCCGGCGGCAACGTGCCCGGCGGCAACGTGCCCGGTGGTTACCCGCCTGGTGGTAACCCGCCCGGCTACCCGCCGTCCCAGCCGCAGGGCTTCCCCGCGCAGCCGGGCCAACCGGGGTACCCGCCGCCCTACCAGCCGCAGCCGGGCAGCCAGCCGCCGCCGTACCAGGGGCAGCCGGGCGCATACCCGCCCCCGTACCAGCCCCAGCCCGGTCAGCCCGGCACCGGCCCGTTCCCGCAGCAGCCCGGCCAGCCCGGCGCGTTCCCGGGCCAGCCGAGCGGCGCCTACCCGCCCCCGCCGGGCCAGTCGGAGTTCCCCGCGCCGCCCCAGCAGAATACCTCGAAGGGCGCGAAGATCCTGATCGCGCTGGTCGCCCTGGGCATCGTGGGTGTCGTGGTCGCGGGCCTGATCGCGAGCAGGGACAGTCCGGGCAGCGCCGACGCGGGCGACTGCATCAAGGTCAACTCGGTGTCCGTGTCGAAGGCCGACGTCGACAAGATCGACTGCTCCTCCCCGGAGGCCGCGTTCAAGGTCGCCGTCAACCTCGACAGCAGCACGAAGGCGTGCCCGACCGGCGACTACGCCGAGTACCGCGACAGCGGCGGCCGGCGCAGTGACGGGTTCAAGCTGTGCCTGGTGCTCAACGCGAAGTCCGGGGAGTGCTTCAAGCAGGAAGGAACGATTGTCGCGGCCAAAACCACCAAGGTGACCTGTGGTTCTTCGGCCACGCACAAGGTGACCAAGGTCGCGAACACCGCGGACGAGAACCAGTGTGAGAGCGGCGACACGGTGTACGTCTACTCACAGCCCGCGACGACGATCTGCATGAGCGAGACGAAATAGGCGAAGGGGCCTTCCACGATCAAGTGTGGAAGGCCCCTGGAAATCAGCCACAGCGTGCGACCAAGCGGTCGCTCAGCGCTAGTCGGCGGCGTTCGCCGGGTGCTAGTTCGTGGTGCCCGGTGGCAGCAATCCCTGGACGTCGAGGCGGCCCGGGAGGACGTCCTCGGTGTCCATCATGTCGGCCACCCGCTGGAGCCGGATGGGGTTGAGCGACAGCGGGAACGTGCCGACCGACACCAGGGCGGCGGTCTGCTGGTCGACGTCGACGTAGCCGGTCAGCGCGTCCTGCACGCCCAGCTTGTTGTTCGACGCGAGCTGCTGCGCCTCCCGCAGGACCTGCCGGAACAGGGCCAGCGTCTTGGGGTTGGCGTCGGCGAACTTCTTGCTCGACGCGTACCCGGACATGGGGAAGTCCTTGGTGGGGCCGACCGCGGTGTCGGTGACGATCCGCGCGCCGACGTCCTTCTGGGCCTTGGTGATGAACGGCTCGGTCATCCACGCGGCGTCGACCTGGCCCGCCCGCAGGGCGTTGACCATCTGGTCGAACGGCATGACCCGCAGGTTGATCCGCTGCTTCTCGATGCCGGCGGTGTCCAGCACGGCCTTGGTGGTCAGCGCGCCGATGTCCTTGTCGCTGTTCACGGCGATGCGCGGGGCCTCGATGGCGGCCGGGCTGTCGTACTCGGCGTCGGTCGTGACCAGCGCCATCGTGTTGACGCCCGCCTGGTAGGCCTCGCCCTGGAGCTGGAGCTGCGTGCCCTCGGCGACCGTGCGGAACAGGTTCACGTGGCTGGCCCACGTGATGTCCAGCGTGGTGTCGAGCTGCTTGAGGCCCTCTTCCTCGCTGCTCAGCGTCACGAGCTGGACCGACAGGCCGGCCTTCTCGAACAGCTTCTCGTTCGTGGCGAGCTTGAGCGGGGCCACGTCGACGACGGGCATCACACCGATGCGCAGTGTGTTGCGTTCCACTTCGGGGGTGTCGTTGCTAGCGGTCCCGGGGAGCAGCCCACAGGCCGTCAGGGTCGCGGCACACGCGAACAACGCTGCCGCACGCCGTAGAACACGCGCTGGGGTTGGCATGGCACCTCTCGCCGCACGACCTCTTGAGCCGGTCCTATTGATCAACAGAATTCTCGGCCAGAAACGCCGATGCGGGGGATGGTAACCACCCGGAGGTGTGAAACGACAGTCCCGGCAGATACGGTGAGTGCTTCCGGAGTCTTCCCCGGGGCAGGGGTGCGGCACTACGCTCACCGGCCGGGTGGCACAAGGTCCAAGCGGACCGTCGTGTCCCCTCCGGGGTGGGGTGGCCTAGCCGGCGCTACCACCTCTGTGCTGCAATTCGGCCCACTTTTCGTGTCCATGCTTCGGTCCGGGGGAGAGGCCGGGGAACACTGCTGCCGGAAGAGGAAGCCCAGGGTGGCCCGACGAGAGAGAGGTCCCAGCCAGGCTGGCGTGGGGATGCCCCCACGCTCCGATAGCCCCGGAACGGGTGACGGACTGGCTGCGTTGCGTGATGGAACTGTGACCGAGTCAACGGGCGCTGGGCCGAGCACCGACGTGCGGAAGAAGAACGCCGCCACCGCGGCGGGCTGGCGGCTGCGCAACTGGAAGCTGCCGACCAAGCTGGCCGCCGTGCTGCTCATCCCGACTGTCGCGGCGCTGGCGCTGGGCGGTCTGCGCGTGCAGTCCGACCTGGGGGACGCGACCGAGTTCAACCGGCTCGCCAACCAGATCCAGCTCGAGGCCGCGGTCGCCGACCTGGTCCAGCAGCTCCAGCGCGAACGCGACCTGAGCGCGAGCCACGTGGCGTCGGGCAAGCAGCTCGACCGCGTCGTGCTCGACCGGCAGCTGCGCCGCGTCAACGACACGTCCGACGCGCTCAAGACCAAGATCACCGAGCTGAGCGGCGACCTCGACGACGACGTCGTCGCCCGGTTCCGCCGCGCCTCCGAGCAGCTGACCCGGCTCAACAGCCTGCGCAACGCCGTCCGGGACACCGCCTACCCGTCCGACGCCGTGCTGCGCACCTACTCCGAGTCCGTGGAAAGCCTCCTGGACCTCGGCGAGCAGGCCATCGCGGGCATCAACAACCCCGAGCTGGTGCGACTGCACCTGGCCACCAACGCGATCGCCCGCGTCAAGGAGCAGGAGTCGCGCAAGCGCGGCATCATGCTCGACGTGTTCCAGCGGGGCGCCTTCGGCCCCGGCCAGACCCGCGCGCTGCTGGCCGCGAACGCCGAGCTCGACGCCGCCCGCAACGACTTCCGCAAGTCCGCGACGCCCGAGCAGGCCAAGATCTACGACGACACCGTCACCGGTCTGATCGTCGACACCGCGAACGACATGCAGGAGTCGGCGCTGAACCTGGCCGCTGCCGGCAAGGGCCTGTCGTCGCTGCGCCCGGAGAAGTGGGACATCGCGTCCACGCTGACCGTCAACCTCACCCGGGACGTCGAGAACCTGCTGCTGGAGCAGCTCCAGAACCGCACCGACGAGCTGACCGGCGAGGCCCGCACCGCGGCGCTCTACGACTCGATCCTCGTCCTGGGCGCGCTGCTGCTGGCGATCGTGATGGCCCTGTTCGTGGCCCGCTCGATCCTCAACCCGCTGCGCACCCTGCGCCGCACCGCGCTCGAGGTCGCCGACCACGGCCTGCCGGACGCGGTGGCCAACATCCTCAAGGACCCGAACCCGCAGGAAGCGGCCAAGACGGCCATCGCGCCGGTGCCGATCACCACCCGCGAAGAGGTCGGCCAGGTGGCGCGGGCGTTCGACGCGGTGCACGGCGAAGCGGTCCGGCTGGCCGCCGAGCAGGCGCTGCTGCGCGACAACGTCAACGCGATGTTCGTCAACCTGTCCCGCCGCTCGCAGGCCCTGGTCGAGCGCCAGCTCAACCTGATCGACCGGCTGGAGCAGGACGAGCAGGACCCCGACCAGCTGGCCTCGCTGTTCGAGCTGGACCACCTCGCGACCCGCATGCGCCGCAACTCGGAGAACCTCCTGGTCCTCTCCGGCACCGACCTCTCCCGCCGCCTGACCCGCCCGGTCCCGGCCGCCGAGGTCCTGGGCGCCGCGGTGTCCGAGGTCGAGCAGTACGCCCGCGTGCAGGTCGGCCAGACCCCGGAGCTCACCGTCCAGGGCCGCGCCGTCAACGACCTCGTGCACCTGATCGCCGAGCTGCTGGACAACGCGACCGCGTTCTCCGACCCGGTGACCAAGGTGACCGTGCGCACGGCCCGCACCCGCAAGGGCGAGCTGGCCATCGAGATCCAGGACCGCGGCGTCGGCATGGCCGAGCAGGAGATCTCCGACGCCAACGAGCGCCTGGCCGACCCGCCCGAGGTCGACGTCGCCGTGTCCCGCCGCATGGGCCTGTACGTGGTCGCGCGGCTGGCCAAGCGGCACGACATCAAGGTCCGGCTGCGCGCCAACGAGGACATCGAGGGCGGCACCACCGCGCTCGTCGTCGTCCCCGACACCCTGGTGTCCTCGCCCGGCGCCGCCGCGGCGGCCCCGACGGTGTCGGCGTTCGGCGAACCCCAGGTGTCCGCGTTCGGCGAGCCCCTGGCCGGCGGGTTCGGCGAACCCCTCGGCGGCGGCTCGCTGGGCGGCTCCCTCGGTGGTTCCCTGGGCGGCTCGCTCGGCGGCTACTCGAACCCGGCGGAGCGCAACAGCGGCATCGCGGGCGCCTTCACCGCGTCCACGCCGCGCGTCGAGGACGAGCCGGCCTTCCCGGTCAGCTTCGTGCACAGCGACGCCGAGCCGGACGCGGCGGCGCCGCCGTCCTTCGGCGAGACGCCCGCGGAGACCCCCGCCGAGATCTCCCAGCCGTGGCTGCCGGTCGACGACGGGCTCACCGGGCGCGACGTCGACAACGAGCCGTCCGGCTCCTTCGGCGAGCCCACGCTGTTCACCGCCTACTCCGACCGCCACGAGGACGAGGACGCCGACCAGCACGGGTTCGAGACGACCCAGTTCGCCCCGGCCATCGAGAGCCGGCTCGCGGGCGAACCGCTGGTGGACGCCTTCGCCGACCACCCGGAACCGCAGCAGGTGGAGCCCTCCCGGCGCAACGGCTCGACGCCGCACGCGCCGGAGCCCGCCGCCGCGGCGCCCCCCAGCCGGGACGACCTGGACGCCCCCACCGAGCGGCTGCCGATCTACGAGGCGGTCCTCTCGCAGTGGTTCCAGGCCGTGGGCAGCGAGACCAACGCCGCGACCGCGCAGGACGTCCCGCCGGCGCCGGAGCCCGCCGTGGAGGCTCCGCAGCCGCAGCCGTCGTCCCTGCCGACGCGCAAGCCCCAGCCGGTGCCCCCGGTCGCGCCGACCACGGAAGGCGGCCCGGCGCACCCGCCGGTCGCCCCGCGCGAGGCCGACCAGGCCCGGCCGTTCACCGAGGGCGCGGCCGGCCTGCCCAAGCGCCGGCCCGGCTCGGCCGACCACCTGCCCAAGCGCGCCGCGGAGGTGTCCCGCGTGACCGAGCCCGAGCCGGTCGTCGAGCCCGAGCCCGCCGAGGCCGACTCGGCCGAGGCGGTGTGGCAGTCGCCCGCCGACGAAGGCTGGCAGGCGGCCCAGGCCCTGCTCAGCAAGACCCCCGAGACCACGACACAGGCAGGGTTGCCCAAGCGGGTGCCCAAGGCTCAGCTTGTGCCGGGAAGCGCCGCTCCGAGGACCACCCCGTCCGCGGAACGGCAACCGCAGCAGCGGCCCCCGCTGCCCCCACGGAGCGCTGACGCGATCCGTGGACGCATGTCGAGTCTTCAGCAGGGCGTCCGTCGAGGGCGACACGCGTTGATCGACGCTTACGCTGGTGACATGTCGAGCCGGCAAGACGAGGAGCAGGAGTGACGACCGCAGCTCAGCCAGGCAGCTTTGGTTGGCTTATCACCGACTTCGTGCGCCGGGTTCCCGGTGTGGCACATTCCGTGGTCGTGTCGGCGGACGGGCTGCTGCTCGCCGGCTCCCAGGGACTACCCCGGGACCGCGCCGAACAGCTCTCCGCGGTCGCGTCCGGACTGGTCAGCCTCACGGCCGGCGCGGCGCGGTGCTTCGAGGCCGGTGCCGTCAACCAGACCGTGGTCGAGATGGAGCGGGGGTACCTGTTCCTGATGTCCATCAGCGACGGTTCGTGCCTCGCCGTCCTCGCGGCCCCGAACTGTGACATCGGTCTCGTGGCCTACGAGATGACCCTCCTGGTCGAGCGCGTCGGCCAGCAGCTCACCCCGGAGCTGCGCGCGCAGCTCCAGGGCGTGGTTCGGCGGTAGTCCTCATGAGATCGTGGGGGTGAGCGGTAAATGGCTGAACGATCTGGCGCCGGCGGACGCCGCTTCGGTAGGAACTTCAACTACCAGGAGTGGGCGGTCGGTGGCTTCCAATTCGCTGAGCCGGATGCCGACCCCGCAGAGGACGAGGAAGCCGAGCACGCATCCAACCCGTGGGCCGGTCGGCCGGCCGAGCCACCACGGGGAGAAGGCACAGGGCAGGGGCTAGGCGATATGTCTCAGCGTGAGGTTGACGACTCGTCGTACGACTACGACGACGTCCCCAACCGGTTCGACATCGACGGGTACGGCAGCGGCCTGTTCGGAGGTCCGGGAGCCGATCTGTTCGGTGCCCACGGCCTGCCCGACAGCGTGCCGGAACAACTGCCCTACGCGACCGGGCCGCAGCCGGTCGTGCGACACGAGGAGGACCCCGCGGCCGAGTCCGGCTCGCTGGTCCGCCCGTACACCCGGACCGGCGGTCGCACGCGGCCGGACTACGACCTGGCCATCGAGGCGCTGGTGTCCACCAGCGAGCGGGGAATGGAACGGGACGCGGCGGTCCTGCCGGAACACCGGTCCATCTGCGGCCTGTGCACCGACACGCGCTCGGTGGCGGAGGTCGCGGCGCACCTGCGGCTCCCGCTGGGCGTGGTGCGGGTGTTGATCGGTGACATGGCGAGCATGGGTTTGGTTTTGATTCACCAGGGTGGCTTGGTCGTGGGGGACCGGCCGTCCATTGAATTCCTTGAGAGGGTGCTCAGTGGGCTTCGCAGGCTCTAGCCCCAACGCGGCCGAAGGCGCTCGCAAGCCGACGACTTCCGCGAAGATCGTGGTCGCCGGTGGTTTCGGTGTGGGCAAGACGACGTTCGTCGGTTCCGTGTCGGAGATCGTTCCGCTGACCACCGAAGCGGTGATGACGGAGGCCAGCGCGGGTGTGGACGACTTGTCGGCGACGCCGAACAAGGTCACGACCACGGTGGCGATGGACTTCGGTCGGGTGTCGTTGGACCAGGACCTGATCCTGTACCTGTTCGGTACGCCGGGTCAGCACCGGTTCTGGTTCATGTGGGACGACTTGGTGCGCGGTGCGATCGGTGCGATCGTGCTGGTGGACACGCGGCGGTTGGCGGACGCGTTCGCGTCGATCGACTTCTTCGACGATCGGCAGTTGCCGTACGTGGTGGGTGTGAACTGTTTCGACGGTTTGCTGCACCACCGGATCGAGGATGTGCGGGAGGCGTTGACGATCGACCAGTCGGTTCCGATAGTGACTTGCGACGCTCGGAACCGGCAGTCGACGAAGCAGACGTTGATCACGCTGGTGGAGCACGCGATGCGCCAGTGGATGTCGGTGCGCGCGGGCTGATCCGCGGGATGTGGTGAAGGGCGGTCTCCCGGGTGGGAGACCGCCCTTCGCGCTGTCCGCGTCACCCCTGGGACGGCCCGCGCTGTTCGCGCAGCTGGGCCAAGCGGAAACCGACGACGAGGGCTTCGGTGCGGTTGTGCGCGTCTTCGCGGGCCTGCGCCATGTCACGCCCGGCAGCTCGGTCGCGGCGGGCCTTGGCGGCCTTCACGTCCTTCCAGGACCGGGCCATCGGCAGTTCCTCCCTCGCGTGTCCTACCGGGACCGGGTGAAGGGCGGTCTCCCGGGTGGGAGACCGCCCTTTGCCGTGCCCGCGTCAAGGCCGAGGCCCGGAGTCGGTGGGGCCGGTCAGTCGTCCCAGTCCCAGTCGTCGTCCCACTCGTCGTCGTGCCAGTCGTCGTCCCACCAGTCGTGGTGATCGTCCCACCAGTCGCCGTGGTCGTCGTTCCAGTGGTTCTCCTCGTTGTAGCACTCGTTGTGAGCGCCGCCGAAGACGATGCTGGAGACGATCACGTTGTTGCAGCCTTCTTGGTCGCCGCCGCGGTCTGGCGTCGCCGGCGACGCCGTGGCCGTAGCCGCGGACAGGGCCAGCGCGCCCGCCGCCGTCGCCGCGGCCAGCAGGACCCTTCGGATGATGGACATGCGCCACTCCTCTCGAGTTGGTTCTCGCACAGGGAAAACCCGTCTCGACGCTAGGTCACCGGAGCGGCACTGGCGGGTGGTCACGACTACCCGTACGGGCATCACGCAGGGTCGATGAGCGGCCCGCTCCGGGACGGCCTCGTCGTGGGAGACCGCCCGGGCGGGACCGGCGAGCGGGGTGACGCCCGCCCCTGGTGCGGCCCTGTGTCGGACGTTCTTGCCGCGCCTCACAAGCTAGAGCGCGGACGGGGACCCGGTGGGGTGCTCAAACGCCCCGAACGGGCATCACTCAGGGTCGTCTTCGACCAGGGCGGCCGACGTGATGCGGTGCAGCGGGAAGCGGCGGACCTCGCCGTAGCTGACGTCCACGCCCTCCAGCACGCCGCCGCCGACCACGTGCGGCTTGATCACCCGCCGGGCGGCCGTCCCGTGCCCGTCCACGAAGTCCACGAGCACACCGCGCCCCTCGCGCGCGGCCCGCTGCAACAGGTCCAGCGTCGCCGACGGACCGGCCCCGAGGTGACCGGGCACCGCGACCCGCGCGCCGCCCGTCGTGGCCGCCGCCCGGTCGCCCGCGCGCACCAGGCGCACCAGCTCGCCCAGCTGCTCGTCCGACGGCACCGTCGACACGGCCACCCGCCGCCTGCCCTTGCCCGGGATGCGCCGGCCCGCCACGCGCAGGTCCAGCACCCGCCCGTCCGGCCCCTCGGCGGTGGGCGCGAACCCGGCGGCCCGCAACCCGTCCACCACCTCGGCCAGGGGGTACGGGCTGACCAGCACGGTCGGCGCGATGCGGCGCAACTCCAGCCGCTCCGCCGCCGGGTGCGCCACGACCTCGGCCACCAGCACGGGGTCGTCGCAGCGCAGGAACGACCCGGCCGCCCCGCCGCGCAGCCGCCCGTGCTTGCGGGCGGTGTCGTCGATCAGGTAGGTCAGCGACTGCGGCACCGGCGTCTTGGACTTGGCCCGGAACAGCTCGTGCAACTCGGCCGCCGTCCGCCCGGCGTCGAACGCCCGCCGCACCGACCCCTCGTGCACCCGGTACACGGTCGCCCCACCGGCCGACTCGACGTCCGCGACCAGCGCGATGTCCTCCGCCAGCTCCGGCTCCAGGCGTCCCGGCGCGACGACCGTGAGGTCCGCCTGCACCAGCACGTGGTCCACCGGCGCGGGCAGGGCGTCACCCAACCTCTTCGCCGCCGGCCCGGCACCCTCGGACAACAACGTCCGCCCCTGCGCGGTCAGCGCACCCAACGCCAACACACCCACGGACGTGCCCTCGTCCACCGTCCACCGCACCAACTCGTCCCGCAGCCGACCACCCCGCCGAGGCGCCCGCCACGCCAACACGGCGGCCAGCTCGGCCACGTCCGGCACGGCCGTACCCGGCGGCAGCGCGGCGAGGGCGTCCAGGATGCGCCGGCGGTCCCGGGGCGCACCGGGTCGGTTCAGCTCGGGGGCCAGCGGGTTGAGCAGCCGGTCCCGGTCGTCACGCTGCCCGATCAGGCCCGGCAGCCGCGGCAGGTCCAGCCACGCCTGCGCCAACGCCGCCCACCGGTGCTCCGGGGCCGCGGTCAGCCAGGAGTCGGCCTGCGTGGTCGGCACCCACTCCGGCTCGGCACCTTCGCTGTCGGCCACCAGCCCCGCGTTCACGACCAGCTCGACCAGCAACGCGGCCCGCCGCTCGTCCACGTCGAGGTCCTTGGCGACCCGCCGCAACTCCCGCACCCCGACCCCACCGGACCGCAACACGGCCGGCGGCTCGTCCGACCACAGCGTCAGCAGCCCTTCGACGTGCCGGCTCAGCTCCAACGCCTCGCCACCGCCGGTGTTGTCCACGGTCGACGCTTCGCGCTGCACCGTCGTCAGCGGCGGCTCGGCAGTCTTGATCTCCCCCAACGGACGCTCACCGCGCACCTTGAGACCGATCTCACGCGGCAACTCGACGGTCAACGCGTCCCGCCGCACCAGCAGCCCCCGGGCCAGCAGCTTCTGGATCGGCGTCGTGGCGTTGGCCAGCGAGACGACGTGCGCGGCATCCTTGGTCTGCCCGACCGGCGGCCCAGCCGCCAACGCCCCCAACACCCGCCGCTCGTCCTCGCCCAACGCGCCGAGGTCCGCATCGGCGAGCGAGGGCACCGACCGCCCCAGCCCGCAGGGGAACGGGTTCACAGCGTCACGCGTGGCCGGCGGCGTGGACAAGCCGGAGGAGTCACCCCACACCAGCGCCCGGTCCTTGAGCAGCTCGACGGTGGGCCGAACATCCACGTCAAACATCCGGTCAAGGTCGTCGAGCGCGACCGGCCGCACGTCCGCGTCCAGCACCAACAGCGCTTCCAGGACGCTCAACGCCAACGTGTCGAGATCCTCACAAGCCCGAGAGACGGACGCGCGAGACCCGATCCGAGTGGCAAGCACAGTGACATCGGCCGGCGGCGGCGTGGCCAGGTCGGGCCGGGCACGCAACAGCGCCACGAGCGCGGAGTCCTCCTGCGCGCGCAGCCAGTCGGCGAGAGTGGAGCCGGACATCCCCACCACGGTATAGGGCCGCGCACGCGGGCGACCCGGTGAGGCACACTTGTCCCCGACCTGAAGCACCCCCGAGGAGGAACCGTGGCCAAGGCCCGCCCCGAGCGCATCGACCCGAACTGGCCGGAGCCGCCCGCGGACGGCAAGTACGCGGTGAGCGAACTGGCCAGCGACGTCCAGGGCGCTCTGTCCCCGTTCGGCAAGGTCACCTTCCCACTGCCGGTCGAGGACTTGGGCTACCACCACCCTGTGACCGAGATCAACCGCTGACAAGCCCCCGGGCAAGCACACGCACAAGCACAACGCCACTCCCCGCGCTGCCGCACCACTTCGTAAAGCAGCGCGGGCTTTGGCGCGCGCAGCACGGCTTTTCACGCGCGCAGCACGTTCTTTGCGCGCGCAGCGCGCGCCTTTCGCGCGCGGAGCGCGCGGTAGGTGTTACCTACAAGTGGAGGGCCTCGGTTCCCCCACCGTATGGCCT